>CANODD010000048.1 GCA_947564705.1 uncultured Dorea sp.
TTTGATAAAGCAGGAAGCACCGGCAGGGGCAGAGATATGGATGGATGAAGACGGCGCGGCGCTTCAGAACGGAAAGCTTAAGGTCTGTATCACAAAGGGCGGAAAGATTACTATGTACAATCAGAACGAAACGCTTCTTCTGGAGGAGTACTGGCGTAACCGCCGGGATGTGACAGATCCCAAATGCAGCGCCATAGAGGTAGAGGCGAGGGAATTTCGGCCGAACATAGGCGGAGATTATCACCTGACCATGCGTTTTGAATCCCTGGATTCTGATGAGAAGATATACGGTATGGGGCAATATCAGCAGCCGTATCTGAATCTGAAGGGGCTGGATCTTGAGATGGCCCACAGGAATTCTCAGGCGAGTGTTCCCTTTGCTGTCTCGTCCAGAGGATATGGGATACTCTGGAATAATCCGGGGATCGGCAGAGCCGTATTCGGGAAAAATATTATGAGCTTCGAGAATTATGGAACCAAAATGCTGGACTACTGGTTTGTGGCGGGAGATACTCCGGCGGAGATTGAAGAGGCTTATGCGAAGGTGACCGGGACAGTGCCTGTGATGCCGGAGTATGGGCTTGGTTTTTGGCAGTGTAAGCTGCGTTACCAGACCCAGGAGGAGCTTTTGGAGGTGGCAAGGGAATATAAGAGAAGAAAGCTTCCGATTGATCTGATCGTCATTGATTACTTCCATTGGCCGAGGCAGGGAGAGTGGAAGTTCGATCCGGTCTACTGGCCGGATCCGAATAAAATGATTGCGGAGCTTAACGATATGGGGATAGAGCTTATGGTATCTATCTGGCCGACGGTAGACAGAGAGAGTGAAAACTACGAGGAAATGCTGGAAAAGGGATATCTGATACGGACAGAGAGAGGTTTTCGCACGGGGCTTGATTTTGAGGGAGCGACAATCCACTATGATGCCACCAATCCGGGAGCGAGAAGATTCGTATGGGAGAAGGTGAAAGAAAACTACTATGATAAGGGCGTCAAGGTATTCTGGCTTGACGAGGCGGAGCCGGAATATACGGCTTATGATTTTGATAATTATCGTTATTACAGGGGAACAGATCTGGAGATTGGGAATATCTATCCGGTGGAGTATGCCCGGACATTTTATGAAGGAATGGAAGAAGAAGGACAGAAAGATATCGTTAACCTGTTAAGATGTGCATGGGCGGGAAGTCAGAAATACGGCGCGCTGGTATGGTCAGGGGATATTGCGTCAAGCTTTGGCAGTATGAGAAATCAACTTGCGGCAGGTCTTAATATGGGACTTGCGGGGATTCCCTGGTGGACCACAGATATCGGAGGATTCCATGGAGGAGATCCGAACGATCCGGCGTTCCGGGAATTGTTCGTCAGATGGTTTCAATGGGGAACCTTTTGTCCGGTCATGAGACTTCACGGAGACAGGGAACCCAGACAGCCCCAGGTAGGAACAACCGGAGGAGCCCACTGCAGATCCGGGGCGGCCAATGAAGTATGGAGCTATGGAGAGGAAGTGTATCTGATCTGTGAGAAGTATATGCGCATGCGGGAAAAGATGCGGGGTTATACCAGAAGACTTATGCAGGAGGCACATGAGAAGGGAACGCCGGTTATGCGGACTATGTTCTATGAATTTCCCCAGGATGCCGCATGCTGGGAAACGGAGAATGAGTATATGTACGGCGATAAGCTTCTCATAGCGCCGGTTCTTGAGGCGGGAGCGGCAGTGCGGAAAGTGTATCTTCCGAATGGCGAGATGTGGAAGGAGTGTGAGAGCGGTAAGGTATACAGCGGAGGGAAAGAGATAGAAGTCCCGGTTTCCCTTGATAGTATGCCGGTATTTTTAAGGATGGAAAATTGTTATACTGAATGTTGCGGTTAATCACAAGTATCTGATCTGTGAAACAAAAATAAACAAAGTAACAAAAAATAAATAAAGGGATAAGGCCCGGCCTTATCCCTGGAACATATTTTCTACATAATTCTGCATTTCCTGGCGGCTTTTCATCTGACGCGATCCGTCTACGATGCGTTGCTGTTCATCCGGCGGTAGAGATGCGAATTGTGTAAGGATGTCGGTGTGCTGTGCCAGCGACATGGTAAATCCGATTGGAAATTCATCTTGAAAAGTCATGTTCTATCACCTCGCGATTAGTATGTACATAATCAGAATGAAATATGCCGGGGATTCGGGAAAATCATAATTCACATTTTCTTAATTATTATTTAATTCTTTTGCTATATCAAAAATCAGAAAAATATTGTATAATATCTCTCATCACTTTAATTTCAGGAGTGCATACATGAACAGACCAGTCTTAGGGATTCCACAGAATACAATAGAGATTTTGCAAAGATATAATTTTTCATTTCAGAAAAAATTCGGACAAAACTTTCTAATTGACCCTCATGTATTAGACAAGATTATAACGGCGGCGCAGATCAGTAAAGAAGACACGGTGTTGGAGATCGGACCGGGGATTGGCACGATGACGCAATATCTGGCGGAGACAGCGGGAAAAGTTATAGCGGTAGAGATCGATAAGAACTTGATTCCCATACTTACTAATACACTTGGCGGATATGAAAATGTGCAGATTATCAATGAGGATATTCTGAAAATAGATATCAATGAGCTTGTAATGGAGGAAAATGGCGGAAAGCCTGTGAAAGTAGCGGCAAATCTCCCGTATTATATTACGACGCCGATCATTATGGGACTGTTCGAGAGTCATGTGCCGGTGGAAAGTATCACGGTTATGGTACAGAAGGAAGTCGCGGACCGGATGCAGACGGGACCTGGAAGCAAGGATTACGGAGCGTTGTCGTTAGCCGTTCAGTATTATGCCAGCCCTTATATCGTGGCGAATGTGCCGCCGAATTGTTTTATGCCGAGACCGAAGGTCGGATCTGCGGTGATTCGGTTGGATTGCCATAAGAAGCCGCCGGTGGAGGTTAAGGACGAACATTTATTGTTTGATATCATCAGAGCGTCTTTTAACCAGAGACGCAAGACGCTGGTTAACGGGCTTAATAATTCGGACAGGCTGTCATTTCCAAAAGAAACGATTATCCAGGCGGTAGAGAAGCTGGGCAGGGGAGCGAGCGTCAGGGGGGAATCTCTGACTCTGGAAGAATTTGCAGAACTAAGTGATTATCTGACGGATAACCGGCCGGAACATTAGTGTTCTTTAAGTAACTATTGTTTTATAAGATATGGAGAGGAGAGATTTGATGGAGAAAAGAAGCGAATTCTCATTATTTGAGATCACACCGGAGATAGAACATTTTGCCGAGCTGTGTTCACAGAAAAATGAGATTGATAAGGAACTTTATACAAAATACGAGGTAAAGAGAGGATTGCGCGATCTGAATGGAAAGGGCGTCCTTGCGGGCCTGACGAATATCTCCGATGTATGCGCGAAGAAGTTGGTGGACGGGAAAGAAGTTCCATGTGAAGGAAATCTTTATTACCGCGGGTACAATATCAAGGATCTGGTTAAGGGATTTTTATCAGACAATCATTTTGGCTTTGAGGAGATTACATATCTGTTGTTGTTCGGGGAACTTCCAAATGAAAAGGATCTGGCAATATTTCACGATATGCTGGTGGAACGCCGTACGCTGCCGCCGACTTTTGTCAGGGATGTTATCATGAAAGCGCCGAGCAAGGATATGATGATCAGTCTGTCAAGATCTATTCTGAATCTGTATTCTTATGACGACAAGGCGGACGACACGTCGCTTCCGAATGTGCTGCGCCAATGTCTGAATCTGATCAGTGAATTCCCGATGCTGATGGTATATGGTTATCATGCGTATAACTACCGCCAGGGGAAAGACATGTTCATCTACGCGCCGTCGCCGGAATTGTCTACGGCCGAGAATATCCTGATGATGCTCCGTGAGGATCGGAAGTATACGGCGCTTGAGGCAAAGATTCTCGATATGGCCCTCGTGCTTCATATGGATCACGGCGGCGGAAATAATTCGACATTTACCACGCATGTGGTTACTTCTTCCGGAACAGATACTTATTCTACGATCGCGGCGGCGCTTGCGTCTCTGAAGGGACCGAAGCATGGCGGCGCTAATATCAAAGTGACGCAGATGTTCGAAGATATGAAGAAGGTTGTGAAGGATTGGAAGGATGAGGACGAGGTGCGTCAGTATCTTTGCAATCTTCTGGAGAAAAAGGCGTTTGACAACAAAGGGTTGATCTATGGAATGGGACATGCGATCTATTCCGTATCGGATCCGAGAGCAGATATCTTCAAGGGCTTTGTAAAGCAGCTTGCCCAGGAAAAGAACTGCGAAGATGAGTATGCCCTTTATGAGACAGTGGAGCGTATGGCGCCGAAGGTGATCGCAGAGAGAAGAAAGATCTATAAGGGTGTTAACGCGAATGTGGATTTCTACAGCGGGCTTGTATATAGTATGCTGGATCTGCCGTCGGAATTGTATACGCCGATTTTTGCCGCGGCGCGTATCGTAGGGTGGAGCGCCCACCGTCTGGAAGAGTTAAGGAATGTTGACAAGATCATTCGTCCGGCGTACAGGCCGCTGGCGGAGCATAGAGAATATATAAAGATGGAAGACAGACAGGTATAAGATATGATGAAAAAAGATTTTTATTATCTATCCAGAGATGGAAAGACACAGATTCATGCGATAGAGTGGATACCGGAAAGCGAAGTCAGAGGAATACTGCAGATCTGTCACGGTATGGTGGAGTATATTGAGCGTTATGAAGAATTTGCCTCTTATATGTGTGAACACGGCTATTGTGTGGTCGGGCATGACCACTTAGGTCATGGCAAATCGATCAATACGGAAGCGGATTATGGATATTTTCCGGAACAGGACGGGAATCGGTTTGTGATAGGCGATATACAGCAGTTGAGGGTAATGACGGAGAAGGAGTATCCGAATCTGCCGTATCTGATGCTGGGGCATAGCATGGGTTCCTTCCTCCTCCGGCAGTATCTGACGATGTACGGAGAAGGACTCGCGGGCGCGGTAATTATGGGGACCGGATATCAGCCGATGGCGGTACTTGTGGCAGGCCAGCTTTTATGCAGGATCACGGCGCTTTTCAAGGGCTGGAGATACCGCAGCAAGTTCGTGGATAATTTAAGCTTCGGCGGATTTAATAAGAGATTCGAACCCAGCGAGACTGCCAGGGATTGGGTTACATCGGACCGGAAGCTTCGCAGGAAATATGTGGAGGATCCTTTGTGTATGTTCCGGTTTACTCTGGGCGGATATTATCAGATGTTCGAGGGAATGAAAGTTCTGGCAAGGAAAGAGAGTATAGAGCGTATCCCGAAGGAGCTGCCTATATTATTTACCGCCGGAATGGATGATCCGGTGGGGGCGTTCGGCAAGAATGTGAAGAAAGTATATAAGAAGTATAAAGATGCGGGTATAGAGAAGACGGCGATTAAATTATATGCGGGCAGCAGGCATGAGATCCTGAATGAGACGAACCGGGAGCAGGTATATGAGGATCTGTATCGGTGGTGTGAACGTTGTGTGAAGAGAGAACGGACGGTGCGTTAACGTACTGTCCGCAAAAGGGATTATTTAACAGATATTCCCTTAACTTTTCTTTTTTTCCGCCGATAATACAAATATGAACATAGAAAAAATTTTTTCCAAAGAATGAAAAGAAAGAAAAGGGGGCAATACAGATGAAAATCGATGACCTTTATTATCAGAATGTCCAGTCAGCGACAGGCTATGCTTCTGTAAATGCAAACCGGGCGGCAGCAGCGGATAAAGTGGCTGAGGAACAGAGTAAGGATGCGGTAAAAGGCGTAGATAACAATAAGACGAATACAGACCGCGTAGAATTCAGCAAGGATACGAGAGTTACGAACAAGATGAGCGACTCCGAAAGAGCGGCGCTGGTACAGAGCCTGAAAGCAGATCTGGATAACCAGATGGCTCGTTTCACCAACATGATGACCCAGATGTTCCAGAAACAGGGAATTACGGGCGCTGCCGCACAGGGCGGAGACGCGATGTGGAGAATGATCGCCAGCGGTAATTATACGGTAGACGCACAGACGAAAGCCGACGCGCAGGAGGCTATCTCTGAGGACGGATACTGGGGTGTAAAGCAGACATCACAGAGAATCTTTGATTTTGCTTATGCACTGGCAGGCGATGATCCGGAGAAGATGAAAAAGATGCAGGCTGCGGTAGAGAAAGGTTTTGAGCAGGCGACGAAGTCCTGGGGCGGCAAGCTTCCGTCTATTACGGATGAGACGCATAGCGCCATCGGCGATCTGTTCGACAGCTACTATGAGAAAGCCGGAAAAGCAGAATAGAGAAGAGATTTGGATGTATGCGGAAGGGAACGGGAGAAGATACTCACGTTCCCTTTTTTTGAATATGTCGATTGACGACCGAAAAGGTATCTGCGATGGACGGCGTCGCTGCATCGCAAAATATGCGCTAAGGAGGTACGGTTATGCCAGGAGTGAAAGAAGCGGGTAATTCTCAGGCTTCCGCGGCAGCGGCGGCAGCAGTGGCTGTTACGGATGCAAGGCTTGCCGGAAAGAGCGCGAAGCTTGCCGCAGGGCAGGTATTGATTGAGGAAGCGGCCAGACATGCGGCAGAGATGAAGGAAGAGCTTCTGAAAGAAAGCGCTTCAAGAAAGGAAGAAAATAAGGACGAGAGGGACCGGACGGAAGAAAAACGGGACGCGTCGGAACTTTCGGGACAAAGCAAATGGTTCGGAATAGAGAAAAGGCTTCTGAAGGATGAGGATATAAAATGGACCCTGGAGATGATGAAGGAGCAGTGGGAGGCATTTCAGAACTGGATACCGGCAGGGGACAGGGAGCTATCCGAACATCTGGATGAATTGTCCAGGCTTTATCTCGCCCTTCTGGAAGCGATCCTGACACATACGGCAGGAGAGGAGCAGGCGCTTCAGATAGACAGGCTGAACGAGGTCCTGGTCTTAAAGCTGACGCTTTTGATGGACGTGGATCTGAAAGACCTGATGGATATGTTGGAGCAGACAGGTCAGAAGGAGACTCTGAACCTGATTAAATCAAGTGTATATAAACAAACGACTGGTGAGTCGATCTCCGCCAGGGCTGCGGGCAGATTCTTTGCACGGGGAAATGTGAATTCTACGGGAAACACCCGCTATTTCATGCCGGAATCACAGGGGCAGGGAGCAGTAAGCGGCAGGGGCAAAAATGGTATGTATACCGCTTCCGCCTCGCCTGCTTCTGCCGGTGGTCTGTCCGCAGCATCTGAGGAGGGAAGATTCTATGAATTGACGAAGGACAGGAATGTCCGGATGAGTCAGTCGCTGGATATCCGCCGGCAGTCTGGCGAGCTGCAGATGAGCCAGAGGGCAAAAAATGTAAGCAGCGCCAGGGGAAGCGGAAGCGTTATTGCAGGCGGGAACGGCAGTCTCCTGGGAGGGAAGACGATGCCGGGAGGGAAAGAGCTGGCCGGGGCGAATCGTTTTGCCGCCCACATGAACGGAAGCGGGAATCTTTTTACCAATCCGGCGATCAATGCAAGGAATGAAGAGGTGTTGGGACTGCTTGCGGCAGTGACCTCTATAAAAGGACAGATATATGCCGCGAATTCCGGGAGGAATAATGCGGTGAACTCGTCTTTACGGAACGCCCTCAACCAAATGATCGATTATTATTTGACCCAGAAGGGGGCTTATAAAGTATATGGATATACGTCGAATGTGTATGAGAAGACGCACAGTCCCCAGAAAGCAATCGAGGAAGGGATAGAATACGCGTACCGGCTCTTTATGGAGAAGAAGGGAGACGCAGTATACCGGCAGCAGGCGGCGTATTCTGAGGAAGCAGGATTCTTCCAGAAGCTGTTAAAGGGTCAGTCTGCCCAGGCGGAGCTACTTCGGGGGATGCGGTTATTGGAAGGAAACTGGAGGGATTTTCTTAAGTCCATCGGTGAAAGCGAGAAGAAAGGCATCACCTTGAAGATGCAGAAACACAGCCCCTGGGGGATGTTGATGGAGCCGATGAGCCTTGATAAAGATAAAGGAGAAAAGAAAGAGAAAAAGATCGCGCTGACAGGGATTGCGTGCGTAGCTGCGCTGATAGTAATATATCTGTGTTTCCGTTTGTTTTTCTAGTGCATAACCTATAGAAAATAATCTTAAGAGTACCTCTTGACAATCGAGACAGGCATATGATAGGATTTTAAACATAGTGATACAGCAAACGCAATGACGAAGAGAGTAAGTCTTTCAAAGTCTTACAGAGAGATCCCGGAGAACCGGCAGAATACTGGTATGGATGAACTGCCTGGGTTTGGAACCGCGCTCTGACAGTCACGGATCAGGGAGCGGGGATGCTGAGAGGGATGGATGGAGAATGGCTGAAGATGGCTTCTGAGCGGCGCACCGACTATAATTTGTCTTATATAGGCTGCGATGGGTTCGCCCGTTATAGCGAGAGAGTGTCATCGGCACTTAACGAGGTCTTGTCCGTGAGGGCAGGATGAAGCAGAAGTGGTAACACGGTAGGATTCCGTCTTCTGGATATATCAGGATATATCCAGAAGGCGTTTTTTGTGTCATGACAACATGAAGGGAAGGCATTTTTGTGCCATGACATGAGGGAAGATATTTTTGTGCCATGGTATGAAGAAGAGGAATTTATCCAGGAAGAAGGGAGAAGAAAAGAAATGAGTGAAAAACCAAAATATTATATCACGACGGCAATTGCCTACACATCAGGGAAACCGCATATCGGGAATACCTATGAGATTGTCCTGGCAGATGCGATCGCGAGATATAAGAGGAGTCAGGGGTATGATGTATTCTTCCAGACCGGGACAGACGAGCACGGTCAGAAGATTGAGTTAAAGGCTAAGGAGGCGGGCATTACGCCGAAGGAATATGTAGATCAGGTGGCGGGAGAGATTCACCGGATCTGGGATCTGATGAACACGTCCTATGACAAATTCATCCGTACAACAGACGAAGACCACGAGAAGCAGATTCAGAAGATTTTCAAGAAGATGTACGAGAAGGGAGATATCTACAAAGGGTATTATGAAGGGATGTATTGTACCCCGTGTGAGTCTTTCTTTACGGAGTCGCAGTTGGTGGACGGGAAATGTCCGGATTGCGGGCGTGAAGTACAGCCGGCGAAGGAAGAGGCATATTTCTTCAAGATGAGTAAATACGCGGATCGCCTGATCGAGCATATCAACACGCATCCGGAGTTCATTCAGCCGGTATCGCGGAAAAATGAGATGATGAATAATTTCCTGCTTCCGGGGCTTCAGGATCTGTGTGTGTCCAGAACCTCATTCAAGTGGGGAATTCCGGTGGATTTCGATCCGGGGCATGTGGTTTATGTGTGGCTGGACGCGTTGAGTAATTATATTACCGGAATCGGATACGACTGTGACGGTGCAAGTACGGAGCAGTTCAAGAAGAATTGGCCTGCGGATCTTCACCTGATCGGGAAGGATATCATCCGTTTCCATACGATCTATTGGCCGATCTTCCTGATGTCTCTGGATCTGCCGCTTCCGAAGCAGATATTCGGACATCCGTGGCTTCTGCAGGGCGACGGCAAGATGAGTAAGTCCAAGGGAAATGTTCTGTATGCCGATGAGCTGGTAGACTTCTTCGGAGTAGATGCGGTGCGTTATTTCGTGCTTCACGAGATGCCGTTTGACAATGACGGAGTCATTACATGGGAGCTGATGGTAGAGCGTATGAATTCTGATCTTGCCAATACGCTGGGTAACCTGGTGAACCGGACCGTCTCTATGACGAACAAGTATTTCGGCGGAACCGTAACGGATAAGTGCACAGCCGATACGGAGGAAGAAAGGGCTGTAGACGCAGATCTTAAGTCGGTTGTGGAGAATACGCCGAAGATTGTAGAAGCCAGGATGAACGATCTGCGGGTAGCAGACGCGATGACAGAGATCTTTAATCTGTTCAAGCGCTGCAATAAATACATTGATGAGACGGCGCCATGGGTTCTTGCGAAGGATGAAGCGAAGAAAGACCGGCTGGAGACGGTGCTTTATAACCTGATTGAGAGTATCCGCTCGGGAGCGATACTGATCGAGCCGTTCATGCCTGAGACGTCAGAGAAGATATTGGAGCAGTTAGGCGACGGAAAGGTGACGGAGAAGCCGGAGATTCTGTTTGCGAGACTGGATGTGAATGAAGTGATGAAGAAGGTAGAGGAACTTCATCCGCCGGTTGAAGAGGAGGGGACCCGGTCCGGCGATGAGACAGAGACGCCGGAAGAGGCAGTGATAGATATCGAAGCAAAACCGGAGATTACCTTTGAGGAGTTCGGTAAGATGCAGTTTCAGGTGGGTGAGATCATCGCCTGTGAGGAAGTGAAGAAATCAAGGAAACTTCTCTGCTCCCAGGTAAAGATCGGAAGTCAGGTGAAGCAGATCGTGTCCGGTATCAAGGCTCATTATAAACCGGAAGAGATGGTAGGCAAGAAGGTTATGGTGCTTGTGAATCTGAAACCGGCGAAACTGGCAGGAGTATTGTCCGAGGGTATGCTGCTTTGCGCCGAGGATTCAGAAGGCAAACTTGCCCTCATGACGCCGGAAAAGGAGATGCCTGCAGGCGCGGAGATCTGCTAATTTGATTATGAACGTGTCAGTACACTAGTACAGCTTTGTATATCTTGAAGTAATAGGTACCTGAATTTTGTGTCAGGACAAGGCGGAGTAAGGAAGCAATGCGGCGGCATTGTTGACTGACGGCGCTGTGAAGAGAAGTTGTCAGGAAGGGAGTCAGAATATATGGAAAAGATAAGAATCGGAATTGTAGGATATGGAAATATCGGGCGCGGCGTGGAGCTTGCGATTGCCCGGAACGAGGATATGGAGCTTAAGGCGGTCTTCACCAGGCGGGATCCTTCTTGCGTGAAGATTCATACGGATGGAGCGGCAGTGAAGCATATGGACGATATGCTTCCGATGAAGGATGAGATCGATGTGTTGGTGCTTTGCGGCGGTTCTGCTACGGACTTGCCTGAGATGGGTCCGCAGATTGCGGCGAATTTCAACACCATTGACAGCTTCGATACTCATGCAAGGATACCGGAGTATTTCGGAAATATGGATAAAGCGGCAAAGGAAGGAGGGCATGTCAGCATCATTTCCGTGGGATGGGATCCGGGCATGTTCTCCCTGAACCGTCTGTATGCGGAGGCGATCCTGCCTCAGGGAAGTACCTATACATTCTGGGGAAAGGGCGTCAGCCAGGGACATTCTGACGCAATCCGCAGGATAGACGGCGTCAAGAACGGAATCCAGTATACGGTACCGGTTGAAGCGGCGGTAGACCGTGTAAGGAGCGGAAGCGAACCTGATCTTACTACGAGAGATAAGCATCTGCGGGAATGCTATGTGGTTCCGGAGGTGGGCGCAGATCTTCAGGCGATCGAGAACGCCATCAGGACGATGCCGAATTATTTTGACGAGTATGATACGACGGTAACATTTATTACGGAAGAGGAGCTTAAGGAACAGCACGGCAGGATGCCCCACGGCGGTTTCGTAATCCGAAGCGGTGAGACAGGTGAAGAAGGGAGTCGGCACGTGATCGAGTATTCCTTGAAGCTGGATTCCAATCCGGAATTTACCGCAAGCGTGCTGATCTGCTATGCCAGGGCTGCTTACCGCCTGTCGAAAGCGGGAGAGAGCGGCGCAAAGACAGTATTTGATATAGCGCCGGCGATGCTGTCCATGAAGACGCCGGAAGAGCTTCGCGCCGGTCTGTTGTAGACTTTGAAGAAAACGGAGTTGCTATTGGCGCTGCTATTGCAGCAGTGATCGGATGTCTATTGTAGACTTTGAAGAAAACGGAGGCAAGGTAACGATGATTTTTGATACACATGCGCACTACGATGACAGGCAGTTCGATGAGGACCGGGATGAATTACTGCGGTCCATGTCTGAAAACGGAGTGGGAACAATCGTCAATGTCAGCGCGTCATACGCCTCCTGCGAGCGTGTGGTGAATATGGTTAAGGACTATCCTTTTATGTATGCCGCTGTCGGTATTCACCCGGATGAGGTAGGAGACTTGAATGAGGCGTCATTTGCCCGGATGAAGGAACTGTTTCAGAGAGATAAGGTGGTCGCGGTAGGCGAAATCGGGCTGGACTACTATTGGGATCAGGAATCCCATGATCTGCAGAAAGAATGGTTTATCCGCCAGCTTAAGCTGGCGGGAGAGCTTAAACTGCCGGTCTTGATCCACAGCCGGGAAGCGGCGGCGGATACGATGGAGATCATGAAGGAATATGCCCGGGGGCTGAAGGGCGTGATTCATTGCTATTCTTATTCGAAGGAGATGGCGGCAGAATATGTGAGGATGGGCTTCTATATAGGAGTCGGCGGCGTGGTCACGTTCAAGAATGGGAGGAAATTAAAAGAAACGGTGAAAGAGATACCGCTTGAGGCAATCGTCCTGGAGACTGACTGCCCGTATCTTGCCCCGGAGCCTTTCCGGGGGAAACGCAATCATTCTATGTATATCCGATATGTCGCGGAGGAAATTGCAAGGCTTAAGGGGATTACTTATGAGGAAGTAATCCGGCAGACGGAGAAGAACGCCGCAAAGTTATACTCAGTATAACTTTGCGGCGTTCGTATTTATTATTTCTGCAGGCGGTAAGCCGGGCAGGTCACATCAACCGTTCATCCTGCCGTAGCGTTTTGTGATGGTGCGGATCTTTTCTTTTAATTCTTCTGACAGCTCCTCCTTCGTCACTCTCCATTTCCAGTTGTTCCCAACCGTGGAAGGCTTATTTATCCGGCAGGTGTTATCAAGCCCCATGTAATCCTGCAATGGAATGATACAAGTCTTCGCATGGCTTCGCATCACCAGAGAAATGAAGGACAGATAGAGCTGATCCTTGGGGGTGTACTGGTCGCACATATAGTCTCTTGCCGCCTGTCTTTCTTCTTCTGTGATGGAGTCAAACCAGCCGACGATGGTCTCATTATCGTGAGTGCCCGTATAAGCGACACAGTTTTCGACATAATTGTGAGGAAGATAGTCATTAGCAGAACCGGTGTCTCTGGAATCAAAGGCGAATTCCAGAACCTTCATGCCGGGGAATCCGCTTTCGCGGACCAGCCAGCGGACGGAATCCGTCACGTAGCCCAGGTCTTCGGCGATGACTTCGTGGAGTCCCAGATGTTGTTCCATACATTGGAACAGTTCGATTCCGGGGCCTTTCTCCCAGTGTCCGCCTGCGGCGGTATCCGCGCCGTAAGGAATGGAATAGTATTCGTCAAATCCGCGGAAATGGTCGATCCGCAGTACGTCGTACAACTGGAAACAATATGCCAGGCGGGAGATCCACCATTCATAATTCGTCTCTTTGTGATATTCCCAGCGGTAGAGAGGATTTCCCCAGAGCTGTCCGTCTGCAGAGAATCCGTCCGGCGGGCAGCCGGCTACTGCCAGCGGCACATTCTTTTCATCCAGTTGGAATAGTTCCGGATGAGCCCAGGTATCCGCGCTGTCCATTGCCACATAGATCGGAGTATCTCCGATCAGACGGATACCTTTCTGGTTAGCATATGATTTTAACGCGCTCCATTGTTCGTAGAATTTGAACTGCATATACTGGTGGAATTCGACATATGGGTACAATTCCTTGTAGTATTCTTCCATGGCGGAGTCTTTGCGCAGACGGATATCTTCCGGCCACTGATCCCAAGGGACGTTGTCATATTGTTCCTTGATCGCCATGAATAAGGCGTAATCAGTAAGCCACCATTTATTCTTTCTTACGAAATGCTGATAATCGTGGTTTTCCGTGATCCAACTGCGCTGATAGGCCTTGTAGAGCAGTTCAAATTCTACGAACAATGGAGCGCGTTAAAATCAT
>CANODD010000049.1 GCA_947564705.1 uncultured Dorea sp.
ATTACGGGACGGAAAAGACCGCTATGGCGGCCTGGGGGTTGAACTGGCGGTAAATATCTATACATCTTAATTCCTCCTTACGGGAAATATTATGTACAGATTCTTAGTTTCTAATGCACTAATATCAATCTATTGACTTTTCATTATTTAAGCGTTACAATCGGGAATGGTATATGAATATAGTACAAGAATGAAAAATTTTACGGAGAAAAAAGCTATGAAATCACAATTTAAAAATTTCACTCTACTGACTGTCAGCACCCTCGCTATGGCTGTCGGCATCTATTTTTTCAAATTTTCCAATAACTTTACCTTTGGAGGAATCACAGGCCTTGCCGTATTGGTCGCCAAATCCGGAAAGATATCCGCCAGTGACTTTTCTTTTATCTCCAACATGGTTCTCCTGGTCATAGGATTATTCGTACTAGGCAAGAAATTCGCCGCGAAGACGGCCTACAGCAGCATTCTCCTGTCCGTTACCCTTTCGGCTCTTGAAAGAATCTATCCAATGAGCCATCCGCTAACGGATCAGCCGCTTCTTGAACTAGCTTTCGCCATCGCCCTGCCGTCTATCGGTTCCGCCATCTTATTTAATATCGGTTCCTCCAGCGGAGGTACGGATATTGTTGCCATGATTATGAAGAAATATACCAGCGTAGATATCGGAAAGGCTTTGCTGGCGACGGATTTTTTCATAACGCTCGCCGGATGCTTCGTATTCGACGTCGAGACAGGACTCTACTCTTTCCTGGGTCTTGCCCTGCGGTCGTTCATGATCGACGGTTTTATCGAAAGCCTGAACCTGTCAAAATATTTTAACGTTGTGTGCACCTCTCCGAAACCGATCTGCGACTTCATCAACGAGACGCTGCATCGAGGCGCGACCATCGTAGAAGCCAAGGGCGCTTTCAGCGGAGAAGACAAGTATATCATCTTTACCGTGCTGAACCGTGTAGAAGCAATCCGGCTCCGTAACTTTATCAAAGAACATTCGCCGGATGCGTTCCTGTTAATCTCTAATACCAGCGAGATCATCGGAAAAGGGTTCCACTCTGTCTGATTCTGACAGGGCGGAACCCTTAAATACTACACTTCTAATGTCTAATCCTTCAGCTGGCAGACGTACGCATAACACGAATGTCAAACGCTGCTGCTATCCTACCATCAGGCCTTCCGCCTTAATCACCTCAACTACCTGGCTGACATATTTCTCACATAACTCATCCGTAGACGCTTCGACCATAACACGGATAACCGGCTCGGTTCCGCTCTCCCTTACCAGGATGCGCCCGTCGTCGCCTAACGCCTCCGCTACAGAATTGACTGCCTTTGTAACCTCCGGATTCTCCCTTGCCGTCTTCTTATCCGCCACCCGTACATTCTGAAGTAACTGCGGATAGATCTTCACCGGTTCCGTAAGCTTCGACAGACTCATCTTCTTCTCTAACATAACCTCCATCACCATAAGAGAAGTAAGGATTCCGTCTCCCGTTGTCGCATGTTTGCTGAATATAATATGCCCGGACTGTTCTCCGCCAAGCGAGAAGTTATTACGCGACATATTTTCATACACATACTTATCTCCTACAGCCGTCTTCTCATATTTAAGCCCTGCCTTATCACATGCTTTATAAAGTCCCAGATTAGACATGATCGTCGTAACGATCGTATCTCCGTTCAGACGTCCGTTCTCTTTCATATATTTCCCGCAGATATAGAGAATCAAATCTCCATCCACAACTTCGCCGTTCTCATCTACTGCGATACATCTGTCCGCATCCCCGTCATATGCGAAACCTACGTCCAGCTTCTTCTCCTTCACATACTGCTGAAGCACCTCTATATGAGTTGAACCGCAGTTTGTATTGATATTCGTTCCGTCCGGCTCACAATTAATCGCATAGGTCTTCGCCCCCAGCGCGTCATACACACTCTTCGCGATGGAAAATGCGCTTCCGTTGGAACAGTCCAGACCAACCCGTACGCCTTCAAACGAACGGGTAGCAAGCGATATCAGATATCCGATATAACGGTTCCTTCCTGCGGCATAATCAACCGTACGCCCGATCTCTTCTCTCTTTGCCAGAGGCAGTTCTCCGATCTCTCCGTCTATATACGCTTCTATCTTCTCTTCAACTTCCGCCTCCATCTTATGGCCTTTTCCGTTGATAACCTTGATACCATTATCATAGAAAGGATTGTGACTTGCCGAGATCATAATACCGCAGTCAAAATTATCTGTTCTGGTCACATAAGACACACTCGGCGTCGTAGTCACATGTAGAAGATAAGCATTCGCACCGGACGCCGTGATTCCCGCTGCCAGAGCATACTCGAACATATAGCTGCTCCTTCTGGTATCTTTACCTATCACAATCTTCGCTTTATGCTCCTGCCCGTAATACCAGCCAAGATACCTTCCTACCTTGAACGCATGCTCCACTGTCAGCACTTCATTCGCTTCTCCACGAAATCCGTCTGTTCCAAAATATTTACCCATACTCATTAACTCCTTCACTTCAGTTGCATTATTTACCGTTTTTTTTGCACGATTTAGCAAACATCTTTACTATTATATATTTTTTTCATAAAATATACAACTATTATTTTCTAACTCCTTGCCTAACGTGAAGTTTTCTCCTAATGATGGAACAGACGAAGCCCCGTGAACGCCATCGCCATACCATATTTGTTGCATGTCTCTATTACATGGTCGTCTCTTACCGAGCCTCCCGGCTGCGCGATATATTTTACACCGCTTCTATGCGCTCTTTCTATATTATCTCCGAACGGGAAGAAAGCGTCCGACCCGAGCGCCACGTCCGTAAGTCTGTCAAGCCATTCCCTCTTGGCCTCTCTTGTAAATACCTCCGGCTTCTCCTTGAAGATTGCCGGCCATGCGTCGTCTGAAAGCACGTCCATATAATCCTCGCCGATATACAGATCAATCGCATTATCTCTGTCTGCACGCCTGATGAAATCGACAAACGGAAGGTTCATAACCTGCGGGGACTGTCTCAGCCACCAATTGTCAGCTTTCTGTCCCGCCAGACGCGTACAGTGGATTCTTGACTGCTGTCCCGCCCCGATTCCAATCGCCTGGCCGTCTTTCACGTAACATACGGAATTAGACTGCGTATACTTCAGTGTAATCATAGAGATTGCCAGATCAATCTTCGCCTGATCCGTCAGCTCTTTATTCTCGGTTACGACGTTTGCAAAGAAATCATCGTCAATCTTTAGTTCATTCCTTCCCTGTTCAAAAGTAATACCGAACACATCTTTATGTTCCAACGGCTCCGGTACATAATCCGGATCAATCTGGATTACATTATAATTGCCGTTCTTCTTTCCCTTTAAGATCTCAAGGGCCTCCGGCTCATATCCCGGCGCAATCACTCCGTCCGATACTTCCCGCTTGATCAGCTTTGCCGTATCTACGTCGCAGACATCCGACAAAGAGATAAAATCTCCAAAGGACGACATCCGGTCTGCTCCCCTTGCTCTCGCATAAGCGGATGCAAGCGGCGATAATTCTCCAAGGTCGTCCACCCAGTAGATCTTCGCCAGCGTATCGCTGAGAGGAAGCCCTACCGCCGCCCCCGCCGGTGATACATGTTTAAAAGACGTTGCAGCCGGAAGTCCCGTCGCCCTCTTTAATTCTTTCACAAGCTGCCAGCCATTGAACGCATCCAGGAAATTAATATATCCCGGTTTACCGTTCAATACCTGAATAGGAAGCTCGCTGCCGTCCGCCATATAGATCCTCGACGGCTTCTGATTCGGGTTACAGCCGTACTTTAACTCTAAATCTTTCATATAATCCTCCTGTACATTCATCTGATACGATCGACTCTTTTCTACATTATTGATTCTTAATTATTGATTCTTAAATTATTGATTCTTAATTATTGATTCTTAATTATTGATTCTTAATTACTAATTCTTATTATTAATTCTTATTATTGATTCTTATTCACGATTCTCGTCCTGTAAGTTCCGGTTGCTATATCAATATACCTTACAAACAATGACACTTTATTGTCTTCATTCAGACTGTTCCACAACATATCCGTAAATGCGTCCATATCGTCCGGAATTCCGATCAGCTTCGGCTCGCCTTCGAAGCTTGGCAGCGGCTCGCCGTCACACTTATAAGTATGGATAAAATGCCCCTCTCCTGCAGCCGGATTCTCATATGCAAAGGTGTAACGTCTGCAGCCGTCCGGATTTCCATTATTACTTTTTAAGATAGACATCGCATAATTATAGGCGCCGCTCTCAATATGCATGATTCCTGATATTCTTGGCGTATAATTGGGTCCGTCCGGTTCAAACTCACGGCTTCTTAAGGATTGTTCGAACGTCATCTGTCTGTCCATTCCCTCATAGATCGTATCCGTCTGATCCCCGTTGGTCACGATCGTCTTATTCCCCAATACACGCACCGGAGCATAGATGACCAGGCTCGGATCGGTAAGTTTCGCCGGGTCAAACGCCTGTGTACGGATTCCCTCTCCGTCCTCCACAAAAATACGGTTACGGCTGTTCACGCTTCTCCCCATAATAAAATACGCCGTTACCGCTTTACTTCCATCCGCACTTTTCCCAATGATAATGCCTCGTCCCGGATAAGAGTTCCCCATTAATTCTTTCTCGATTGACAACATCTCCATAAATATCTCCTTCCTCGCTGGTTTTAACCTGTGACGCTTTCATACTTGGGGAAATACTGCCCGCGGCATATTTCCCACTTTTCATCATTATATATAAAAAGCGCTCATTTTTCCAGTAGTATTTCCTATTGAAGTCATCTTTTTAGAATGGTACAATAATGACGATCACAATATATAGGAGGAACATTCATTATGCGTAAACCAGGATTACTCATTCCCTGCTTATTTGCACTTGCCGTACTGACCGGCTGCAACAAGGACACCGCGGACAAATATGTGGGAGAACAGATCACATCTATGAAGGAAAAAGGCTCCGACAGCTTCGCGGCGCTTCTGGAGGAAGGCATTGCCCAAAGTAACGAGGCATACACTTTGCAATTTCCGGAAGAATTAAAAGAACCTTATCAGGAATTCCTGAAGGATTCCTTTAACGCCGTCACCTTCGAAGTATCATCTGCCAAGAAAAAGAATGACGACACATTTTCCGTACAAGTCACCTATACTCCTATCAATATCAAACGTACTACGGAAGGTCCCAACAGAGAATATCTCGACACTCTGGACAACACTGACTTAACGGCAGCCGCCTCGTCCATCCTTGAGAATGACACCGGGCTGCTTACAGATTCTCCTGTCCACGACGATGAAATCATCTCGACTCTTGACGTAACAAAAAAGGGGGATGCATATACCATCACCCAAGACAGCCTCGACACATTCGTCAAACAGACTATTGTAAGCTATATGGAACCCTATAACCAGGTATGCGACATTATAGACACTTATGATTTTATCAATTCTTATCTCAACGCTTCTTTCAAGGGGGACGTGGCTCGGTTTGCCCTGCATACGAACCGTACGGAAGAGGAGGCCCTTGCCTGGTATGAAGAAGACGTATTCGACCCGCCCGCCGATTTAAGCTCTGCCTACACCGACAGGTATAAGGCGGCTCTTAAGACTATCATGAGCCAGTGTCAGTACACAGTAGGCATCCCTAAGAAAGACGCGGGGAATTCCGGTTATACGGTTGATATCACCACAACACCGAACAACAGCTTCGCAGACGCTTATTCGGAATTTGAATCCGGCGTTTACTATAGTCTGGATGAAGCGTCGGCAGGACTTGTACAGGCTATGGAAAAGTACGCGGCTGCCCCCACTTTCGGAGAAGAGACTACACTGAACGTCACCTTCAATTCGTCTTCTCTTCTCAGTGCAAACCAGCAGAATTCCGAACTGTACAATCTGGCGACTACTATTCTTACAATGCCCTAGTACAACGTTGCATAATTAACAGTGAACAATAGTGTACTAATATACTGTCTGCATAATAATTGCTTTCTGCAAGGATATCGTTCTGACTTGCAGAAAGCAATTTTATGCTTTATTCAGGATGTACTGCGGGCTTTCCACTCTTTGATCGCCTTTAATCTGTCGCCGACTTCCTTTTCCTCTCCCTGATCGGTTGGATGATAGTATTCTCTTCGGCTAAGAGATTCCGGCATACATTGCATATGCGTCAGCTTCTCTTCCGTATCATGCGCGTATTCATATCCTTCTCCATATTCCAGATCCTTCATGAGTTTTGTAGGCGCGTTGCGCAATTGCAGCGGGACAGGTTCTGCCCTGAGATTCTTCACATCCCGCTTACACATCTCGCATGCCATATAGAGGGCGTTAGATTTCGGCGCCATGGCAAGATAAGTGACCGCATGCGTCAGATGCACGTCGCATTCCGGCATCCCCAGGAAGTGGCATGCCTGATAAGCCGCCACGGCCACCTGCAGAGCGTGGCTGTCTGCCATCCCCACGTCCTCGCTGGCAAATCGAATCAGTCTCCTGGCAATATATAACGGATTCTCCCCGCCCTCCAGCATCCGGCACATCCAGTAGACCGCCGCGTCCGGATCGCTGTTACGCATAGACTTATGGAGGGCTGAGATCAGATTATAGTGCTCTTCTCCGTCCTTGTCATAGAGCAGGGACTTCTTACTGATACACTGCTCCAGTCCTTCATTCGTGACAAAGATCCCTTCAGCGCTGATCTCACCGTTTATTACCGCCATCTCTAACGTATTAAGGGCGGTTCTGGCGTCTCCATTGGCAAATGCTGCAATTGCCGACACCTGCCGGTCCGATATCCGGACCTTCTGCGTCCCGAATCCCTCCGGGCTTTGTAACGCATGGTTCAGGACTTTTATAAGATCTGCCTCCTCCAGGGCTTTTAAGACGAATACCCGGCACCTGGACAGCAGAGCCGCGTTTACTTCGAAAGACGGATTCTCTGTCGTAGCTCCGATCAGAATGATACTCCCTTTCTCCACAAACGGCAGAAACGCATCCTGCTGCGCCTTATTAAACCGGTGTATCTCGTCCACAAAAAGCACTGTACGAATCCCCATTCTCCGACTGTTCTCCGCCTGTCCCATGACTTCCCTGATCTCTTTAATCCCGCTGATTACCGCGCTAAAGTTAATAAAATCCGCTTTTGTGCGTCCGGCTATAATACTCGCCAGCGTCGTCTTGCCGACTCCCGGCGGCCCCCAGAATATCATCGAGGATATCTGATCCCGCTCAATGAGCTGACGCAGCATCTTTCCCTCTCCCAGCAAATGTTCCTGCCCTGCAAATTCTTTCAGTGTCGACGGCCGCAGCCGGCTCGCCAATGGCGACGTCTGAATTCTTTCGTCAAATAACGTCATCTGTTCCATCAAGCTTTCCTAATCCTCCACTTCAACCACCGTCATGATCTCCGTAACACTCCCTCCCGGAAGTTCATTAGTTCCGATGGTCATCCTTGCCGCCAGTCCGGTCTCGCCGTACAATTCCTGAAACAATATCGACGCGCCGTCCACCACTCCGGTATAGTTTCCAAAATCATCCGTACAGCGTACATAGCCGATCATCTGCACAAATTGTTTCACCCGATCCAGATCTCCCAGCTCCGACTTCAGAACCGACAGAATATTCAGGGCGCTCAATCTTGCGCCCTCTTGGCCCTCTTCAATCGTCAGATCCTTTCCTACGACTCCTTTCACCTTTACCTCGCCGTTTACATGCGCCGTCTGTCCCGCAAGATACAGAAGATTCCCAACCCGCC
Organism: uncultured Dorea sp.; assembly: GCA_947564705.1. Lineage (GTDB taxonomy): Bacteria > Bacillota > Clostridia > Lachnospirales > Lachnospiraceae > Sporofaciens. The sequence continues at coordinate 7,777 of CANODD010000049.1, forward strand.
TTGCAAGAACATAGACTCCCGCCGGGGCTGCCACCTCCGGAATCTCGAATCCCAGCTCCTGTAACTTTTTCTCCACTTTCATCTTTCTTACCTCACTTTCCTTCTATCGCTGACTTTGCTTTCTTAATTTTAATCTATATCATTCAATCTATATCTTTCAATCTCCCCCCCCATCAATCTACTCCTTCAATCTACATCCTGATCATCTACATCCTGATTATCTACATCCTGATCACCTTCGTTGCCGTATTCTCCTGAAATACTATATCATGCTCTACAAAGATGATGGTTGGCCGGCAATTCAGCAACAGCTCTTCAATCTGAACTCGCGATAACACGTCTATATAATTCAGCGGTTCATCCCACACATAGAGATGCGCCTGCTCACACAGGCTCTTCGCAAGCAATACCTTCTTCTTCTGCCCTGCGCTGTAACAGCTTACATCCCTCTCGAACTCTTCCCTGTTAAGATCAAGCTTACGAAGCAACGCCTTGAACAGGCTCTCGTCCAGATCATACTCCCGGGCCATCTCCTTTAAACTTCCCCTAAGATACGATGTGTCCTGAGAAATATATGATATCTTAAGCCCCGAAGCCACATGGATATTCCCGGAAAATGCAATGTCCTCTCCTAACAATAATCTCAAAACACTTGACTTCCCACACCCATTTCTTCCGGAAAGACAGACTCTCTCCCCCTGACGGATATCAAAACTTAAGGATGAGCATACTTTCCTCTCATCATAATATATCGATACGTCGTCAAACTCCACCAATTTATCCGTATGAAAGTTAAGCGGACAAAGCCTGAGTGTATCCGCCGTTTCTATATTTTTAAGGAGCTTTGACTTCTCCTGCGCCGCCTGCTGCCGACGGTTCTCAATCGTCTTCGCACGCTTCATCATCTTAGCGGACTGATGTCCGATATGGCCTCTGTCGGGACGCAGTCCCGCCACACGCTGTCCTTTCTTGGATTTTTCTACCTGATCCGACCAGCCCGACGTTCGTCTCGCCGCCTGCCTAAGCCGCTTTACTTCTGACTCCAGCTTCTGATTCTGCGCCTCCTCCATCCGGTCCCTTGCTTCCTTGTTCGCATACCAGGAACTAAAATTCCCCTTCTGTACCTCGATATTCATCTTATTGATCGAGAGAATATGATCCACACAAGAATCCAGGAAATTCCGGTCATGGGACACCAGGATGAATCCCTTCTTCCGGTTCAGATATCCCGCGATCTGACGCCTCGCTTCCATATCCAGATGATTCGTCGGCTCGTCGATCAAAAGAAAACGTTCCTCTCCCAAGAATAACACCGCCAGCAAAATCTTCTCCTGCTCTCCGTAACTCAATGTGGAAAACGGACGGTACAGTACTTCCGTGCCTACATTCAGCAGATTCAGTTCCCGAAATAACTGCCATTCCTCGAACTGCGGATTGATCTCCTCTAGGATCTCCAGCGCCATCCTGTCTTTTCCTCTCACTTCGTATGGAAAATAAGCAAATTCCACACTGGATGAGATACCTCCCTGATACGGGTATTTCCCTAGAAGAAGATTCAGGAATGTAGTCTTGCCCCGTCCGTTCCGGCCTACGAATCCTAACTTCCAGTCCGTATCTATCCGAAACGATACATCCTTAAAAACTTCCTCGAAACTTCCTTCATATGAAAAACTTAACTCCACAACATCTATCATTGACATATACACGCACCTCCTGTTTTTCCGTATCCTGTCTGCCGTCTCACCGTAAATATCTCATAAACTCGCGTTACTCCGAGAATCTTCAAACACTTTCTAAGGCAGAAGATACAAAAAAGCTGCAAGAAAGTCGTCCTACAGCTTCATGAAATACGCGCAATAATCCTTTGAATAGACATTGCTTCCATCATCATTCATTTATAATTCGCCGAGATGGTTAAGAGGATATCTGACTTTCCTGCTATCAGCATAATAAAAAGACGGAACTGCATTCCGTATCTGTCTCATTATGCGGTTACAATTCTGATTAGCAAGAAATAATCCTCATCCTTTCAACTCCCATCCTTTATATTCTTTTGACAGAATATCACAGATCAGAAAAAAATTCAAGCCATAAAATACACTCTTACTACTCGCTCTTATCACAAGCATGCCGACTTTCCTGGCTGGCTTTGCTACCTGTATTACCAACATTCTTAACTGCTCATTTGTGCCATTAATTCTTCAAACTCTACACAGTCACGAATAAATGCATATTCTTCTTTGCCGGCTAATTCCTCACAAAGTGTATCTGCCAGTCTACTTGTAGAAAACGTAGATCCACTCTTTTTTGCATTACGGTATAGCTGACAATCCTGTGGGTTCCACTCTTTTTTCATAGCAGGCAACATTTTTTTGAGAATCGATAAACTCTCTTCTTTGCTTTTCTTTTCTATAGCAAGCTGCAAATGAGCATTGTAACACATCCACTCCGGGAAACAAAATTGACGGGTAATGGCTTCATACATATCCGCAAAAAATTCTGCATTGTCGTTACGATTTTCAAGCAGAGCTATTTCAAGCATGTTTATTAAGGCGGTTTGTATATCTGTAACGCCTTTAAGCACTCGGTGTTCCCATATTTTTTCTGCATCCTCATATTTTTTTTGCTGCTGATAAAGAACCGCAAGCTGCCCTTCTTTATCTATCGTAGAAAACGGCAGCGTATTTATTAATTCCTCCGCTTTTGAAAACTCCTCTCTGTTTCGTGCATAGGATATCAACATATTGACCGCGGTATCTCTTATTTCTGAAACTTTACTTGTAGACAAACGCTTATAAAATGTTTCAAATATTTCCCTATAACGCTCTCGCTCGGATACATTATAAAGAAATAATGCGCCCTCTAAGTAAAGAATGACATAATATATCAGTTTTTCACAAGTAGGGTATTCACGTATCTTGTCGATTGCTTTTTGAAATGCTGTTTCATAATTCTGTTCTCGAACTGTTTTATCAACTTCATCAACAAAGTTTTCAATCTCAATGTCTGTCAGATCATCATGGAAAGACATCAGTGTATTCAAATCAGTTCTTAACAAACGGGCTAAAGCGGGCAAAAGGGTTGCATCAGGATATGTGCTGCCTTTCTCCCATTTGTTTACAGCCGGTGTGGATACACCTAAAAACTCCGCAACTTGCTCCTGCGTTAATGACAGTTCTTTTCGTTTCTCTCGGATAATCTGATTGATTTTCATGACAAAACCTCCGTGGTGTTTATGCTCTTATGATAACAGAATGGGCTTTCATGAACAATAGAGCCATTGTTAAATTATAGGTTGAAAAATTTAACTGAAAGTTAAACCGGAATCAGCAGCTTCAAAAAATATAAAAGGTTTCACTTGATGACAGCAGATAAGAAAGCCTGAAGATGATACTGTTATCTAGAACCACCCCTAAAGCTGGTCCAAAATTTCTCCAATATCTCCATTGATACAAATTGATTTGTTTTTTATTTCATCAGGTGCGTATGCCTCTCCATAGTTCAGGCAGACATAAACAGCCGCTTTCCATTCGTGAGTCATGCGCCAAAAACTGTATTTTACTATTGTTGGCGTATTGAATCCGACTGCTGTCTCTAAAAACAGCACTTTCATATTCTGATGTCTGCGGAGAAATTCCGCATACCGCTCTGAGGCCAAATGCCATCCCTCATCCTCTACAAAAGTATGATCTGCCCGAAGGTTCATGCTCATGGGCTTCCCGCACTTCGGGCAATACGGAACAAGCTCTGACGGGACCACCATTTTAGGTGATATGTCTTTCGGCGGTGCTAATGCACCATCCGTGTCAATAGTATAGCCCTGCCCTTCAACCATTTTCCGAATAGCGGTCTCATTATCATAAGTATTTTGATGACAGGGCCTGCTACACTGAAACAAACCATAATCCCCCTGTGTATAGAACAGTCGATGTTTATCAAATCCGGCTTTTTGAAAACAATGGTCTACATTCGTTGTCAGCACAAAATAATCTTTATCTTTCACCAGATCGTACAGTTTATGGTAGACCGGTCTCGGTGCTTCCATATATCGGTTGATATAAATATACCGGCTCCAGTAAGCCCAATATTCTTCCAGTGTATCATATGGGTGGAATCCGCCGGAATACATATCCCTGAAATGATACTTTTCGGCAAAGTCATAAAAATATTTGTCAAAACGCTCTCCTGTATAAACAAAACCGGCAGAAGTAGATAGACCTGCACCGGCGCCAATCACCACGGCATCTGATTTGTCCAGAGCTTCACGCAACCTGGTAATGGCGCTTGAAGCGCCGATGCCATCATAATAATTTTCTGTAGATTTCTTTGTCCAGTTCCTTGAAAACATTAAAAATCACCTTCTTTACACTTTTTTCCCGCTGCATAAATTCCTTAACTGTGCCTACCGCAATCCGCGCCGCCTTGTCATTCGGGAAATGGAACTCCCCGGTAGAAATACAGCAGAACGCCACACTCTCCAGATTGTTTTCCGCCGCAAGCTCCAGGCAAGAACGATAACACCCCGCCAATAATTCGCAGTCTGCCTTTGTGGGAGTACCGCTGATAATCGGCCCCACCGTATGCAGAATATATTTACATGGAAGGTTATAGGCTTTCGTTATTTTAGCCTTCCCCGTTTCTTCCTCATGCCCCTGCATCCGCATCATTTCTGCACAGTCCATGCGGAGCTGTATCCCGCTGAAAGAATGGATGCAGTTGTCAATACATCTGTGGTTTGGCACATAACATCCTGTCATGCCGCTGTTTGCCGCATTCACAATAGCGTCACAGCGCAGCGTGGTGATATCCCCCTGCCAGAGATAGAAACCTTCCGACACCGGATTCAGCTCCTCCAGTTCCGTAATCCCTTTCGCAGCCGTTTCCGTCTGAAGATATTCATCCTGCACTTTGAGGAAATCCCTGCCGATCTGACCGGGAAGCCGGACATTCATCAATCCTCGGAGAAGCTGCTTTTGCTCCTCCTCCCGTGCCGGTATCTCACAATCCTGGTACTGCACATTTTCCTGCAGAAGTTCCCGTATCAAAAACTTCCTCCGTTCACTCTGATTCATTCCTAACTCCTTTTCTCTTCTACGAAAGCTCAACTGAAACTTTTTTCACATACATAGCGGATAATAACTGAATACGCCGGTTTTATTCCTGAACCACGCTAATCCGCTCCTGGATATGTCCGCTTTTCATAATTTTTTATTGTAAATATCATCATTACAACTAAATATTAGCATGTATTTGTTGTAATGTCAATAATTACAATAAAAATTTAGTCTTAACTAAAGAAATTTCAGTTTTCAAAGTATAGCGGAATTTTCAAGATATAGAGGAAAACATATACCAGATTAAGTCGATATCTATGGCTTTAAAATACGGTAGAGAGGTGACATAACAGGAATCCAGAATTACCTGAACCCTGACTATCGTGTTACAGATGTCCATTATAACGCTCAGATCCCCGGCAAACTGGCTCTCTGCAAGAAAGATGTCATAGAGTAGCAGAGCCAGGAAGCTACTGATAAGTTCAGGTGTTCTAATTTACTTTTTTCATTAAAGAAATAAGCCATCTGAACTTTGTAAATATTTACATTTGGGCCTTTCATTTTCTATTCCTTGCTTCTACAATCTTATTCCCACCAACTTTAAATTATCTTTCAAAAATATATTTTCTTAACTCCCTGTTTTTGCTTTGATATTTATCAATGCCTTTAAAGACTAATTTAAAACCATTCTTCTCTAAAACTTTATGCGAAGCAATATTTTCTTCTAAAACTACGCCGTATATTTTATCAATTTGAAGCATATCCATTATCACTGGTAAAA
>CANODD010000050.1 GCA_947564705.1 uncultured Dorea sp.
TGTCGTCGCCGAATGCTTTCAGAATAAGATATCGGATGTGGTTCAGGTCGCTGCCTTCTGCGGGACGTAACTTATATGCAGCTCTATGAAGGAGCCTTTAACGGCATGGTATTGAACTACAGGGAAGTATACTTTTTGAATATTCGGAACAATTACTGCCGGATGATCTATCCTGAAGATACACTGATCACAGAGCGGGGCAACTATGAGGCCATGGTGGCCCGGCATTTCGCCAGCGGAAAGATTCTGGAGCACGATAAAGAGAATGTTACCCGGTTCCTGTCGCTGGAACATCTGCGCGACGCCCTTATGACTCAGAATTCTATAAACTTCCGTTACCGCAGAAGCGCCCATGACACTCCGGACGAATGGTGCCTTACAACCGTAACCGTAAGTGAACGCGAAAAAGGAAAGCCGAAGACCGCTGTAATCACAATCCAGAGTATTGACAAGATCATGAAAGAAGAGACCGAACACCGGCAAGTCCGTATGGCAGAATCCCTTGCCAATATGTCCGATGCCTTCTTCATATACCGCGCCGTAAAAGAAGAACACATTCTATACGCCAACCCGGCGCTGATGGAGCTTTTTGGCTGTACTTCCATGACAGAGCTGATGGAACATGTAAACTACTCTTTCCGCGGCCTGGTTCATCCGGAAGATCTGAATCGTGTAGAGTGGGAAATCAAGGATCAGATCCACGTTCCTTCCGGCAGCATGGATGATTTCGTGCAATATCGAATCATACGCAAAGACGGAGAAATCCGCTGGGTAGATGATTTCGGACATCTTGAAACCTCCAAATGGGGTGAAGAACAACGTCTGTTCTACGTATTCCTGAAAGACGTCACCGACACCCTCACCTCCGTACAAAAGGAAAAGCTGCTTAATTCCAACCAATTCTATTAACACACAGCATAATTCGGGCCGGTCATGCAAGTCAGACTTGCAGCCGGCCCGGTTTTATTACAATAATATGTACAACACAGTTTGCTTTCACCTGATAATTTCAAGCGATTCATTCACATTCTCCCGCTACATATCCTCGTATGCCGTCTTCAGCATCTTAACAATATGCTCCTGCGTAAAACGGCTGCTGTCAATACACAGATCATAAGAACTCATATCCATCCATTTCTCATCTGTAAAGTATTCGTAATAACTGCGCCGTTCCTTATCCATCTTCTTTACGAATGCTCTCGCGTCTCTCTCCAGAATCTCCATACGCTCGGTAACGACTTTTACCCTGTATTCAAAAGGCGCCTGGATGAATACTTTCAAACATCTCTCCTGCAGAATCTGTCCGGCGCAGCGGCCGATAATAACACAGTCTTCCTGGCTGGCGATCGACTCTATGATCTCGCTTTCTGTGTGAAAAAGCACGTCGTTCATCGGATAGAGACGGTACTGCGGAGCCATCTGAGCCGGCTCCTCCAGAGGGTAACGCCACTTGCTGGCGCGCTTCTCATCGACTTTTAATAATTCTTCATAGGGCAAACCTGCCTTCTCGCTGGCAATCCGGATCAATTCCCTGTCGTAACAGTGGATCCCCAATTCCTCCGACAACGCTTTTCCTATCTTTCTTCCGTTACTACCATACATACGGTTTATCGTAATAATCCGTTTTGACATATCAATCGGCTCCTTTCTGACATATGCTTTCTTAAGATTATTATAACAGAATATTCTGAATATTTCTACATTCTGCTTTAAATCTACAATAAATACTTTAAATCGCTTTTATCTATTGCAATAACCAAGAATTTATAAAATCCACATTAAATACTTTAAATCGCTTTTATCTATTGCAATAACCAAGAATTTATATTAAACTACAGAAAATCGGTTTTTTCGAACATCATGCCTTATCAGACAAAATTTTCGTTCGATCAGACATGAATTTTGGTATGCCCTGAAAAAAATCATCATTCAAGAGAGGAGTTAACATGGATCAAAAAGAAATGACGACACAGATAGGGAAATTGCTTTCAGACAACCCTGCAAAATTTATAAAAATCAGAGATACCTTCGACGAGATGTTCGAGGGCCGCACTCTCAACGGAGCCCAGTCTCTCAGCGACCTTGAATACGAAAGGCTCCGGGAAAGATTCCGGGATATCGACGTCCCGCTTATCTGGTGCACCAGCAAGGAAGTCGTCTGCCAGCTATATAAGGCGGTAAACCAGCGCCGTATGAGGGACGATGGGAATTATTCGGTAAGAACATCCAAGAAAACTAAGAAAAAAGGACTGTTTGGGGGATTCTTCAGTTAAACTGCTTTTCGTAAAATTAACATTAAGACTGCTGTAAGGGGTATCTGACTTTGCAGCAGTCTCATTCATTTTACGCACTCGTTTTTTCTATGAAATCTTATGACAGGCCGCCTTATGCCCCTTCCGTATCTCCCTGAGCTTCGGCGCTTCTTTCCTGCACCGTTCCTCCGCGTAGGGACACCGGCTGCAGAATACACATCCGGCAAAATCTTCCGTGCGTACCGGCTGTTCCCCTGTTAAAGCCGAGAATTCTCTGTTTCTGACCGAGATGTCCGGAGCCGCCGCAAAGAGCGCCTGCGTATAAGGATGTTCGGGATGTTCAAATAACTCCTCCGTATCGGTTTCCTCCACCAGCGTTCCCAGGTACATCACTCCTACCCTGTCAGATATAAAGCGTACAACACCGATATCATGAGAGATAAAAAGCAGACTGATACGCAATTCTTTCTTTAATTCCATCAGCATATTCAAGATCTGAGCCTGGATCGATACATCTAACGCCGACACCGGTTCATCACAGATGATCAGTTTGGGTTCAATGATCAGCGCCCCCGCAATACCCAGACGCTGTACCTGTCCGCCGGACAATTCATGCGGATATCGAAAATAATGCTCTTCTGACAATCCTACACGCTTCAGTGTCGTGATTACCTGCTCTCTTCGCGCTATTGCATCGCCTATACCATGAATTTTCAGTGTTTCTTCCAGAATATCTCCGATTCTTTTTCGGGGATTCAACGCCGAAAGCGTATCCTGGAACACCATCTGCAGCTCTCCTCTCAGCGGGCGGAATTCCCGTTCACTGAGCCCGCACAATTCCTTTCCCTCATAGAGAATAGAGCCGCTGTCTGCTTTATTCAGTCCAACAACAGCACGTCCGGTCGTAGATTTACCGCAGCCGGATTCGCCAACAAGACCATATGTTTCCCCTTCATCAATATAAAAGGACATATCGTCCACGGCACACATCCGGCTCTTCGGCGCAAACAACTTTCCCATATTTCCATAGATTGGATAGGTCTTCTTCAGATTCCTGACTTCAAGCAAATGTGAATCCATACCCTACACCTCTCTTTCCTGCCTCTTGCCGGCCGCATACTTCCAGCATTTCACAAAATGGCCGGGCTCCACTTCGATCAGCGGCGGCTTATGTTTCTCGCATCTGTCCTTCTTATCCATACATCTGGTACAAAAATGACATCCCTCCGGTATCTTCGAGAGCGGCGGTACTGTTCCGGTGATCACCGGCAGATTCTTCCCTCTCTCCACATTCAGGTGCGGTATACATGCCAAAAGTCCTTTCGTATACGGATGAAGCGGTTCGTCAAATAACTTTTCTGTCGCCGCGCTCTCTACAACCTGGCCCAGATACATCACTTTTACACTATGGCATAACTGCGCCACCGCCCCCATGTCATGTGTGATAAACAGAACCGACATTCCCAGCTTTTCATTCAGTTCCCGTATCAAATGCAGGATCTGCTCCTGAATCGTTACATCCAGAGCCGTCGTCGGTTCATCCGCGATCAGAAGCTTTGGCTCGCAGGCCAACGCCATGGCAATCATTACTCTCTGCTGCATACCGCCGGACAGTTCATACGGATATTTTTTAATACAATTCTCCGGATTCGGGATACCCGTCAGTTTCAACATCTGAACCGCCCTCTCCCTCGCTTCCTTCTTCGGCATATTTCTGTGGAGCATCAGAATTTCACTGAGCTGCATCTCCACCGTATGCACCGGGCTCAGAGAATTCAGCGGATCCTGAAAAATGATAGAAATCTGATTTCCCCTGATACCGCGCATATCCGCCAGGGGCTTGGCCAACAGGTTCTCTTCTTCAAAAATAATTTCTCCCTCATACCGTACTGCCGTATCGTGATCCCTTAACCTCAGGATGGATTGGGACATTACACTTTTTCCGGATCCGGATTCTCCTACCACTCCGGTAATCTCCCCGGGACTGATCTTTAGGCTCACACCGTCCACGGCGGGAAACCATTTCTTATGAACCGGAAACAATACCCGAAGATCCTTAATTTCAAGCATCGGTTTCTCGCTATTATGATCATTCTTCTCCGTCTTATTTTTCTCTGACATCACTTCTTCGCCCCTCCTTTTGTCCGCGGATCCATAAAGTCTCTCAGACCGTCACCCATCAGATTCAGACTCAATACACAGACGACTACCGCCGCGCCGGGACAGATCATAGTCCACGGCGCTTTCGAGAACACCAGCTTACTGGCCTGCAGCATATTGCCCCAGCTTGCGGCAGGCGCCGGAACTCCGGCCCCCAAAAAGCTTAAGGAAGCTTCTGATATAATCGCCTGCGCAAATATAAACGACGCCTGAACCGTCAACGGCGAGATAACTCCCGGCAAGATCAATTTCCACAAAATGCGAAAATCACTGAATCCCTGCACCTTCGCCGCTTCCACATAGGGCTGCTCCCGAACTACCATCGCGCTTGCCCGAACCGTTCTCGCCACACTGGGCGTATAGACAATCGTAAGAGCAACTACCACATTCCAGCTTGAAGTTCCAAGAGCCGCTATCAATGCGATTGCCAGGAGAATCCCCGGTATGGCTATCAACCCGTCGCATATCCTCATCAGTATATGATCCAGCACCTTAAAATAGCTGGCGTATATACCGATCACCACTCCAAGTACACAGGAAAATATTGCCACACAGCCGCCTACCCACAGAGAAACTCTGGCGCCGTACATTAACCGGACGAACAGATCTCTCCCGAATTCATCCGTCCCCAATATATGTTCGGCGCTCGGCGGCTTCAATCTATCCACGACTACCATAGCATTCGGATCCGCGCTGCTAAGCGCCGGCACTAAGACAGCGAGAATCAGAATGATCACGAATCCCACAAACCCGATGATTAATCCCGGACTGGCCAAAAGGCGCTCTTTTCTTAACTGACGCTGTTCTCTAAAAATTGCTTCACTGACTGCGGAAACATTTTTATGTAATAAACTCATCTTTCCACCTCCTACTTTCGTCCCGGCTGGAGTCTCGGATCCACAAAACCGTACAGAATATCTACGATCAGGTTCACCAGAACGTACAAAAACGTCACAAAAAGTACTACGCCCTGAATCACGAATACATCCCGGCGGTCAATAGATCCCATGGTCAGCATGCCGATTCCGGGAATGTTAAAAAGAGTCTCGGTTACAATTGTTCCCGTTATCAGGCTTCCAAAGGATTGGCCGACTGCCGTAAGGATCGCCGGAGCCGCATTCTTCAGCGCATATCTAAGTACTACCCTGGCTTCTTTGAGGCCTTTGGATCTGGCCGTCCGAATATAATTCTTATAAAGCGTCTCCAGAAGTGAAGACCGTGTCATTCGGGTAATATACGCTGCCTGTACGATCCCCAGAGACAAAGCCGGCACAAACAAGTATTTCAGATGTTCCCCGATTCCCTCCGCCAGACTGGCATATCCGGCAACCGGAAACCACTGATGGTAAACGCCGAAAAACAACATCAGAAACATACTGAGCATAAATCCGGGCAAAGCAGCCCCCAGAAGAGAGATGGACACCGAAGCCACATCCAGCACGGTCCCTCTCCGGTATGCCGCCAGAATCCCAAGCGGAACCGACAGCAAAAGCGCAAAAAGCTGCGCCAGAATCGCAAGACTCAATGTCGGCGTAAAATACTCCGCAATTGCCTCCAATACTGACTGGTGAAGGAAATAAGATTCTCCCCAGTCGCCCCTGAAAATCCCTGTAAACCAATCCGCATACTGAACCAGAAACGGACGGTTAAATCCAAGTTCCGTATTCAGAGCTTCTATCTGCTCCGGAGTCGCTTCCATACCCAGAAGCGCCGTGGCCGGTCCTCCCGGGATCAGGTAGACTACCAGAAAGACCACGCAAGATACTACGAACATTACCGGTATCAAGGACAATATTCGTTTTGCAATATAAGATAACATATGGGCAATGCTCCTTCCTTAAAAAATTTATCCGATCAGACACCCGCCGCGGGTGCGCATCCTCCCGGAGGTTTTTTGTGATATAGGAAATAAAATTTCCTATATCACAAAAAAGAGACCGCTGCAAAATGCAATAATTCTGCAACAGTCTCATAATTCCACTAACTATTTTGAACTGCTGGCACCCCAATAGGTGTTGAATCTCAGGTAATTAACTCCCTCTACGCCTTCCTTCATCGCAGTCACGCCAGTATAATGTCCAAGAACAGTGGCTGCGCCGTACTCATACAGGAATGTCTGAAGATCTTCCCAGGCTGCGGCCGCTGCTTCATCGGACTCTGCCTGACGAATCGCTGCAATTCCCTCCGCAACCTCCGGAGCGTCTAATCCTGCCCATCCGCTGTCTAATACAGACAACTGAATCGGCAGCATGTTATAACTGTTGCTGGTGATATACATGCTGAATTGCTTCGGATCTGCGCGGTGTTCCATGAACGTACTGAAATCATATGTCTCTACTTCCGCATTAAACCCGGCCTGTTTTAACTGCTCCTGGACTACCAGGGTGGCGTTGTACATCTCTGCATAATCTTCTGTCGTTACCAGAACCAGTTTCTCGTTATTATACCCTGCCTCTTTCATCAGCTTCTTTGCTTTCTCAGGATCCTGCTGGTTATAATATTCAGAACCGGCGTCCGTTCCCCACTGTGCATCTGTCGGAACACACCATCCGGCGTTCAATTCATATAACTCTTCATTTCCGTAACTTGCCATAAGAATATCATCACAGTTCAAAGCCGCAAGGATTGCCTGCCTCATATTCTTATCTGCCATAATACCTTCGGTCGTATTCAGGAACAGATTCAGCGTACCGCCTCGTTCGGCGCTTACTGTTACGCCGGACTCCTGTGAAAGCTCCTCGTAGTTATCAAGAGGAATCTCTTCTGCCACATCATACTGACCGTTCTTAATCCCTGCAATACGTGTTGAAGTATCTGCAACTACATCAAAGTATATTACGTCGCTTACGCCTGTCTTATCTCCTGCAAGTCCGCTTGACTCGCCCTCCGACGGCTGATAGTCTGCATTCTTCTCAAGCTTCACATACTGATCCTGTTTCCACTCGGCAACTTTGTAAGGACCCGTTCCGATATATTCATCCACACCTTCCGGAGTCGCCCCTTCCACTACCTCAGCCGGATAGATTGCCGCAAATTGAATCGGGCTTGCAAGGATCATAATAATATCGGATGAAGCTTCATTCACAGTCAGAGAAACAGTATAATCATCGACCTTCTCAAAAACAGAACCGCCGATCAGTGTATTTGCCTTGGCTGAAACTTCAAGCCAACGGTTCATGGAAGCAACAACATCATCTGCCGTCATCTCTTCGCCATTGTGGAACTTCACTCCCTGACGAAGCTTGATCGTGTAAACCATCCCGTCTTCACTTACTTCATAGGACTCCGCCAATACCGGCGTCGGCTCATAATCCTGATTCATCGCAAACAGCGACTCATATACATGGATTCCGATCCCGCCTACGATATTGGAATTCACAGACGGCGGATCCAGTGACGGCGGATTCGCGGCGAGCGCAACATGGAGTTCTGACGAGGCCGCAGCGTCCTCTTTTGAAGCGCCTGAATCCTTCGAATCTCCTGACCCCGAGCCAGAACCCGAACTTCCGCAGCCTGCAAGCAGGAGCGCCGAACACATAGTTACAGCCACAATACGTGACCACATCTTTCGTTTCATAATAAATATTCCTCCCTTGGTTTTATACTTATATATTAAATCAGGTTTTATTACCCGTCCAATTGATAAGTATAATGAAGAGAGGATACTTATTTGCTTTATGAATATGCCATCTATTTAATTTACTTCTTCAAAAAATCACTGAATTCTTTCAGCTCTTTTTTCCTGCTCTCAGGAAGACTGTTGAACTCTATATTACGAACCGCGCCCTCCAGGGCATATAAATGTACCAGACAGACATCCGGATACACTGCTTTTAATTTCAGGAAAGCCTGTTCCGCGCCTGAACGAATCAATTCTTCCGACGAACCAATCCCCACAGAATCCAGCTTCTTTGCCATTTCCTTTCCGATATTCATCATAGATGATAATTCTGCCATGTTTTTCTCCTATTCGTTTATCTCCTATTCGTTTTTTCTCCTGATCATCGTTGAAACTGCCATAACTAAAAGTCTCATAAAATCAGGCGTGGGTATGAATCGTAACAGCCCATCCCGCCGCACATATCCCGGCTCCAAAAAGAAACGCCGCCGCCAGATTCTTCTCTGCCAATGCGCCAAATACCAGGTTGGTCCCGGCTCCGATACTATCCAGTATCATAGCATGGATACTCAGCGCAGTAGCACGATATTCTGTATGAACCTTCCGGTTCTGTATTTCCGTCTGAAAGGGCTGAAACAGACTGTTCGAGATACGCAGCGCCAGAATCCCACAGACTGACGGCAGCGCAGTCCGCGCCGCAGCCAATGTTATGCAGGAAACTACGGCTATTCCGCCGAAGGCGGCTCCTGCGGCCCGGCTCCCCATCCGCTTTGTAAACCAGGCGGAGGCGGCTCCGCATGTCCCGAGCAGCGTCGCTATAATAAAAATAGATCCGATAGCCGTATTTCCCAACCCGCATTTTTCATATTGAAGCTGATTGAGAAACACCGTAACTGTCTGATGCGTCTCATTCAAAAAAGCAGCTCCTACCAAAAACAGCAGCAAATTCCGATCGGAAAGTGTCTGAGACAGCACCTGCCGGAATCCCACTTTGCTGATCCGCCCGCTCCCCTCCGGACTCACGTCAGTCAGCGCAAGGGACAACACCGCGGCCATTCCATAACTGATCACTGTGAGCAGCCCCGAAAGCCGATAGTCGTCCCGGACAAATATAGAAAATACTGCCGCTGCAGCCAGAAGTCCCGCCATCCCAAGACTGTTATAGATTCCGAACGCTCTCTGGCTGTCTTCCTTTTTACAGGAGAGATATAGAATACTGGCATCCACGCCGGACATTCCTGCCGCCACAATACTAAGAAGAATACGTTCTGCCAGAAATCCGGCAAAACCTGACGCCCTCCAGAATATAATCTTGGAGATGAAATAAAGAACGCAGCAAAATATCATGGTTTTCTTATAGCCTATCCTGTCCGCAACTACGCCCCATACCACTTCCAATAGGATACATAAGATGAGAGAAATGCTTTCGATCACGGTAATCTGAAAGACGGATACTCCCTGCGCCTGCCGGTAAAGAGTAGCAACAGGTCCATAAAATACCATTCCCTGCAGAAATGCAATGGCATACATAAGGTATATATTTCGTTTCATAATGAATTGTCCTTCCTTTATATTCC
Organism: uncultured Dorea sp.; assembly: GCA_947564705.1. Lineage (GTDB taxonomy): Bacteria > Bacillota > Clostridia > Lachnospirales > Lachnospiraceae > Sporofaciens. The sequence goes on from CANODD010000050.1 coordinate 9,609, forward strand.
CGATTTTAAGATACAACAAAAAGGCACTTTACTTCAGTGCCTACTCCACAATACTGTGAAATTGTTGTTTATGTCGGACAATTCATAACTGCTGTCTCCTGAATCTGTAATCATTAGATATGTTAGATATACGATACAACAAAACATCCCGCATGTCAATTCCTGAAAATTCGTCTGCACGCCGTATTTTCATCGTCAGTTCCATTACATACTCGATAATCATGCGTTTCCGACTCCGGATGATATCAAACTACATAACGGCAATCTGAAATCACCCTATCCTCTGTATCCCAAAGCCTGAAGTTCTTGCCTAAATGCACTTCTCCGAGGATATCTCTGCCTGTGCATATCCATAAATCTTTGTTTTCCCATCACTTCTCCCCAGGACTCTTTCACCTCACCGCATGCCGCTATAAACGCTGCACACTCGCCATAGTAATTTCTTCTGTTTGCACCCATGATTCCGTCAACCCGAATCTCAATCAAATGCTCAAGCCGCTCCATAACTTCCAACTGCTCTTCTTCCGGCATCACATTTTTTTCTTTCCATTCGCGAAAACATTTCCAAAATAAATTGAAATCACCATCACCCTTATCCTTACTGTCTCTCAGTCCCCGGCAATACCTTTCTTCTGAGAATGCCAGATCACTGACTACATCCTTGCACATATGCCGTAAACCTATCGGGAGCTCATCATTTCCCCGATATAAGTAAAGCAAGAATAATCTCAGCCCTTTCTTCATAAAAGTAAACGACCAGCCTAAAGGTTTCCCGGTATTCATGCCGCTCATCAATACCTCCTTAAACCTCCCGTTCAGAAAAAGTATAGTATAATAGTCTTCGTTTTCCGCCCTGTTCATAGAAGCACAGATTTCCCTAATCTCTTTCTCATATCGTGAATAATCCCTGCTCTCTATATAGACACGGAGATAATTAACCGGCTCCTTCTCCGATCGAAACGCTTCCACCCAACATTGTTCCGCCTCATCTGCCTTGTAAATCCTCCAAGCATATTCGGCTGTCAAAAGTGCAATCCGACTGCGTACCTTCGAATCAGCAGGAACCTCCGCAAGCGCCTTCCAGCCGATCTCGAAGAACTTCAGATCCTCACCCGTCTTATAGCTATTTTTCAAATATTGCTCATAAAGAGCCGGATACCGGTCTGCATATTTCCTTGCGTTCTCCAACTCCTTTTCTTCATTATTCATCAATGACTGCGCTTCCTGAATCAACCGATCCGTATGTCTTCCCTGCTGCGAATCCAGGTATTCTATCCACAAATCCAGAAATTCCTCAAACAGATCCAATTCCTCCTGACCGTTCTGCAGCACATCTTCCAGACTCAAATACCAACAGCTCAAATTATCCATCATCCTATAGAGCTCATCCGCCCGATATTCCATCTTATTTCCCTTATAGACAAGATAAAGCGAGTCTTTGCATAACTGGTCATAATTGCAGGAAAGAAGCTTATGTAAATTCAGCTCATTTACGTCCAGAACTTCTCCCACACACGCATCATACTCCCCTTCATCCTGTACTCCTATAACAGAAAGCTGCCTTGCCAGCAAACATCCTTCTTCGTACATTTCCATATCCACACATCTGTGAATCAGATCTATCGCAGTATCAATCGTCCCCAGAATATCCTCCGGGTCTTCGAACAGAAACTCCTCCTCGCTGCTGTTATACCAGTCGTCATATTCTTCATTAATCTCGCTTGTCAGACACAACTCTCCTTCATCTATTTGAATGAGCACATCCTGGACACGATGCAGTTCGTCTATTATTTTACTCTTGGCGGCAATATCTAAATTCTCGTATATTCTTTTATCATCCGCCGCTGATACGTCAGCCTTTAACTGCTCAAGAAAATCTTCCCTTCTCTCACCCGGCCAGGTTCGGGCCAGTTTATGGATAAATACTCCAAGTTCATCACGGGACATATCCTTCGTAAGACTGTCCACCTTTTTCAAAAATAATGGCAGGTTCATTCTATCTCTCCTCTTTTTTCTCTCCTCTTTTGTCTTAATACATAGATGGAGCCAATTTTGCATGCAAACATGCCCGCCTGACTCGTTTTGCTTCCGGCAGACTTTGACCAAGACTTTGATCAACCGCTTTATCAACCGAAAAAATATCTTGACTTAAAGTCAGCTCCAGGTTGTATAATTTATTTGAACTTATTATATTATAAGAGATTTGCATTCGGAGGTCAAAAAAACATACAGGAGGTTTTCTACTATGAGCAAGGTATTAACAGCATATTTCAGTGCAAGCGGTGTAACTGCAAAGGTAGCGGAGAGACTCGCCGAAGCGATCGGCGCAGAATTGTTCGAAATCAGGCCGGAGGTTCCTTACACGAACGCGGATCTTGACTGGCAGGACAAAGGCAGCCGAAGCACTGTTGAGATGAATGACAGAAGCAGCCGTCCGGCAATTAACTCCAAAGTAACAGATATGAACCAATATGACGTTATATTCATCGGCTTCCCTATATGGTGGTACAGAGAGCCTTCTATCATAGATACCTTTATGGAGTCCTATGATTTCAGCGGGAAGACGGTCGTTCCCTTTGCCACATCCGGCGGAAGTTCCATTGGCGCTTCCGGGAAGAATATGCAGACTTTGGCAATGGACGCCAAGGTATTGGAGGGCAGATGTTTTGCTTCAAATGTATCCGGCAAGGCCCTCGCAGATTGGGCGGCCAAGTGGATCTAAAAATCAAAAAGACAGAGCCTCCCTTTCTATCGCCGAGAAAGGGGAGGCTCTATGCTTCATCTGTCGCAGCCGTCAAACGCACATATGATTTAAACGCTTACAGCTATTCCATCCATGAACTCAATAATCCCCGCTTCCACCTCATCCTTAATTGCAGAATAGTTATGTATCTCATGACGGTATCCGGAATAAACTTTTGTCCGCACCGTGTGCCCCGTCTGGCACAGCCAGTTCGTCACCTCATAGATTCCTTTGCCATATTCTCCTACCGGATCCTGATCTCCTCCGATATTGTAAATCGGAAGGTTCGCCGGAACCTTCTTTGCCCACTCTTCTCCGGTGATAGCGTTCATCATCTGTGTAAAATAAAGCATGGATTGATTCGTCGTCGGCCTGGTGAACGCATCAAACGGGTCTTCTGCATGATCTCTCTGCACATACGGATCCGCACAGATCCACTCATTTCCAATCTTAACGTCCCCGCACCGTTCACACATCCATCCCAAAAGATTCCCGGCAAATTCTGCGTCAGATTCCTTGCCCCTGCCGTCTGCCACCGCTTTTTCCAAAGCCGCAGCCACATCCTTGGCGCCGCGGAAGACTCCCGCCGTCCCGCAGATTGTAATACCTGCGAGCCCTTCGCCGTATTTCGCCGCGTAATCCCTTACGATAAAGGAACCCATGCTATGTCCGAAGAGGAAATACGGAAGCCCCGGATATTTCTCACATACAAGTTCCTTAAGCTTATGCTCATCCTCCATCATGGTATGGAATCCTTTGTCTCCCCAGTCGCCCCAGGTATCATTCTCCACGGCCGTCTTGCCATGCCCGACATGGTCGTCCGCCGCTACAATATAGCCTGCGTCCATGAACTTCACGATCATATGGAAATATCTTCTGGAATGCTCTCCGAAACCGTGTATCACCTGTACGATTCCCTTCGGCTTTGCGGCAGGAACATAGATCCAGGCGTGTACCTCATCCCTCTCGTTGAATGATTGAAAATTAACCTCATGCAGCATAAAAACACCTCCGTCTGTTTTCTTTATATTATACCACAGATCGGAAGAGCGTCGTGTAGGGAAAGAGTGTAGATCTCGGTGGTCGCC
>CANODD010000051.1 GCA_947564705.1 uncultured Dorea sp.
TGATACCGATTTTTTCTCCATTATGATCTTTTCAGCATCCACTCCCTGATCGACATGCCACTTATTCGCCAGGATCAGCGCAACCGCGTCATAAGGAGATACCCCCATATCCGCAGTAAAGTAAAATGACGAACTGATACATATGATACCGATTCCGATCAGGAAAGCCAGAACACGGACTCCAAAAGACGGTGCCGGGAACAGTCCCCGCAGCAAATCCGTCGAAAAATCAATCACATATCCCAGCAGGGAGAGATTGAAGATCGTTCCGATCCCTATATAATGGCGGTCAAAAACCAGCATGAACATCAGCAGGCAGATACTCACGAGTATATGAAGAGTTCCAAAAGAAACCGGGATGAATGAGGAAAGCCCCGCCATGAACGACTGGAACGGATCTACGCCAAAAGCCGCAAGCTTGAGGAAACCTACGCTTACCCCGCATAAAAATATTCCTCCGATTGTCATGAAAATCCTTTTATAAAAATGATTCTTATTCTTCAAATCTCTTAATTCTCTGAGTGATTTCATTATTATGCCTCCTGTATCTGTAATGTGTAATCAGTATAAAAAATCTGACTTACAAAAGAAAGTCAGATTTTGAGAAATTATATACAGATATTGACTTGAATCAAAACATCTTAATCTATTCCAACAGCATACGTCCGCATTCTCCCACAGACACAACCTCTTTTGCCCTCCCATAGAATGTCGACAGCGGCATGCTTAAGAGCCGCGCCGCTTCTTTTCCCGGAATCTCTCCGCTTCTCCACTGGCAGCAGATCTGTTCAAAATTATCCGGCAGATCCCGCTTCGGTCTTCCAAACTGTACTCCCCGCATCTTCGCTGCCTCTATACCTTCTTTCTGTCTCTCCCTGATATTCTTACGCTCATTCTCCGCCACAAACGACAAGATCTGCAGGACGACGTCACTTAAGAAAGTTCCCATCAAGTCTTTCCCTCTCCTGGTATCCAGAAGTTCCATATCCAGCACTACGATGTCTACTCTCTTCTCCTTCGTCAGGAATCTCCACTGCTCCAATATCTCTTCATAATTTCTTCCCAGACGGTCAATGCTCTTGACAAAGATTACATCATCTTCCTGCAGCCTCCTGACCATCCGGTGATACATCGGACGTTCGAAGTCCTTGCCGGACTGTTTATCCATATAAATATTCTCTCTCGGCACCGCAATATCGTGCAGCGCCCTCATCTGCCGGGCTTCATTCTGCTCCCTGGTACTTACACGTACATAACCGTACATCATCTTCATTTCGACCTCTCTTTCTCTTCTGTAAATAATAGCGAGCGTTTCGTTCCGCCACTTTATTTTAATATGAACTGATTTGAATAAGTCGAAATAAATAAAATGAATATCAAAATATATCAGTACTTCCGAAGCGTATCCTGAGAATCATCCGTGGTCTTCTCAATCCTTTTAATCACTGCATAATAACCATTCTCACCATTCGTCTTCACCTTCACACGGTCGCCGACTTTACGGCCCCGGATCGCCTTTCCAAGCGGAGACTCTATACTGATCAACCCCTGCAGGGAATTTCCTCTTACACTGGTGACCAGACGGTATGTTTCTGTCTCGTCGTCTTCTTCAAAATAAACATCTACCGTATTATTGATTCCCACCTCGTCGTCCTTCGATACGTCTGATACGATTCTTGCATTCTTAAGCATCTTCTCCAGATAGCGTATCCGGCTTTCATTGCGGTTCTTGTCCTGCTTCGCCGCCTTATATTCGAAGTTCTCGCTCAGATCTCCCTGAGCGCGGGCCTCCTTGACGGCTTCCAGTTCCTTCTTCCGTACTACCAGCTTCCTGTATTCAATCTCTTCCTTTATCTTCTGTACATCGCTTTTCGTCAACTGTTCTCTCATAACCTCTGCTTCCTTTACCCTTTCTCTTTTACAAAAATACTCCGGACGGATATCATCATATCACAAAATAACATCCCGAAAAAGCAGAAAACAAGAAAATATAAAAATAACTGTGACATGCCGGATTTCTTTCTTTGTATTGTAAGTTTCTGTGCCAGATTCAAACTTTTCTTACCTGCCTTTCTTAGATAGTCAAATACCTTTGGAATTCCTCTTGTATACGCTTTACTTTACCTTTCTTCAGGCAAATTATCAAGAAAACAGTACATGGAAATTTGTCAACCAACAGTTGCATAACTCTCCTCCTGTGATTATAATATCATTATCAGCCACAAAATGTTAAGAAAGATGTGCCTTGGCGCATTCTTAAGCCTTACGTATAATAAGGAGAATACAATGTATACATGGAAAGACATTGAACAATATATCGCCTCCTGCGCCCGCTGCCCCTTAAGCCAGACACGCCGTCTGCCTGTCATGGGCAGGGGCAGCCACAGCGCCGATATCATGCTGATCGCAGAGGCTCCCGGCGGTCAGGAGGACCTTGAAGGACTCCCCTTTGTCGGTCGTTCCGGAAAACTGTTGGATGAACTGTTAAAGAGCTGTTCCTTAACAAGGGATGAGATCTATATCACCAATATCCTGAAATGCCATCCTCCGGGAAACCGCGATCCAAAAGAAGCCGAGAAAGAAGCCTGTATTTCTTATCTGAAATACGAGACATTCCTTCTGAAACCCAAAATCATCGTCTGTCTCGGCCGTGTCGCCGCACAGCGCATCATCGCGCCGGATTACAAGATCACACGGCAGCACGGCACATGGACCAACCGGAAAGGCTGCTTCATGACCGCGGTATACCACCCTTCAGCGATACTCCGCGATCCCTCTAAACTGGACGTAACGAAAGCAGACTTCCGGGAAATCGTAAAAAAGCGTGACGAACTGCGAACGGCTCATCTTTAGCTTACCTATAATTTTGCCTGATATCCGAGCCGTCTGATCATCTCCATGTCGCTCTCCACCGTATATCCGGCGGTCGTCAGCATGTCGCCTGATATGGCGGCGTTGGCTCCGGAGAGAAAGCTCTTCTCTCCTTTATCATCCAGCAGCCCGCGTCCGCCTGCCAGCCGGATTGCCGCATCCGGGAGGATGAATCGGTACACCGCAGCGATCCGTCTCATATCCTCTACAGACAATCGTTCATTCTGCTCATAGGGCGTTCCCGGTATAGGATTCAGCATATTCACAGGCACGCTTTTAATCCCCAGCCCTCTAAGCGTAAACGCCATATCGACCCGGTCCTCTGCCGTCTCTCCAAGCCCCATGATACCGCCGCTGCATACTTCAAGCCCCGCCTGCTGCGCCGCCCGTACCGCACACAGCTTATCTTCAAAAGTATGGGTGGTACAGACATTTGAAAAATTCCGTTCGGATGTCTCCAGATTATTATGTACGCGGGATGCCCCCGCCTCCTTCACCTTGGAATACTGTTCTTTCGTTAAGAGACCGAAAGATACGCACACTTCGATCTCTACATTCTCTTTCACCGCCCGAATCGCCCCGCACATTTTTTCAATCTCCCTGTCATTCAAAGCGCGCCCGGAAGTGACGATGGAATATCTCAGCACGCCTCGTTCTGCATTATATCTCGCCTGCCGTACGATCTCATCCGTCTCAAGCAGCGGATACTCCTTTGTCGAAGTGTGATAATATGCGGACTGCGCGCAGAACTTACAATTCTCCGAACATTTCCCGCTCTTGCCGTTGATGATCGTACAGATATCGAATCTGTTCCCGCAAAAAAATCTGCGTATCTCATCTGCCGCGCGGCAGACCTCTTCCAACGGCTCGTCATACAGACGAAGCGCCTCTTCCTTCGTAACCTGATATCCCTTCAATATCTTCTCTTTCATCTGTTCCGCCAATCCTATATTCTGCTCCATGCTCCTGACCTCTGCCCTTTCTGTCTATATTATGTACATGTCCTCACTTCTCTATCGCCAGACTTTCCCTGGTCCGGACAAATATCCGCGGCCGCCGCCAGATGTGCATGCAGCCATACAAACTGACTCGCTGCCCGCAGGAATAAACATACTATATAATATCTCCCCTCCAATTGTCAACCAAGTTATTCCGTTGGTTTACTTTATATCTGCTTTATATCTGTTTTATATCTGCTTTATATCTGCATTGATCAAATACTTGTTGACAAATCAACTTTAAATCTGATATATTTTATACGGCAAAGAAGTTGACAAATCAACTTTTCTACTTTGAAGGAGAATGATTCATGATCCACAGATTTGAACAACTGACTACCGGCGTATCACAGATCTACAAGAACATCCAGAGAATCAAGAAGCTGGAGATGCGTTCCCTGGGATTAAAGGGAACCCATGTCATGTGCCTTTACTTCCTGCATTCACATGCCGAAGGGCTGACTGCCGCAGACCTCTGCGCTCTCTGTAAAGAGAATAAGGCAGGCATATCGCGCATTCTGGCCGATCTTGAGACGCATGGATACATCCAATACACACACCCTCAGGAAAAGAAGAGATACCGATCAAAGGCCGTCCTCACCGAAGACGGAAAGAAACAGGCGAAAACGGTCAACCGTCTGATTCTCCGGGCAGTCTTAGAAGGCGGCAGAGACATTACCGCCAAAGAGAGAGATATCTTCTATCGTGTATTGAACCTGATCTCTGATAATCTGGAGAATTTCTGCGAGGAGCTGGAAAGATCAGCGGTTTCTGCAGACTAAAAAATTACCGGAAAGGATATTACCAGCCATGAAAAAATTGAAAAAAATCTATTGCCGTACTTTTCAGGCGGGACTGAAGGCAGCGCTTCCGTTTCTTCCATACCGCAAACCAGAAGTTGTCGGCAGTGTCAAAGCAATTCCGGACATCATCAAAAAGCACAAATGCGACCATATCCTGATCATTACGGATGCCGGCGTCCGCAGTCTCGGACTGACCAGACGCCTGGAAAATGTCCTGACGCAAAGCGGTATTTCCTATTGTATCTATGACAAAACCGTCGCCAATCCCACTACTGAAAACGTAGCGGAAGCGCTGGAATTATATCTCTTCAATCAGTGCGGCGCCATCATCGGATTCGGCGGAGGCTCCAGCATAGACTGCGCCAAGGCAGTCGGCGCACGTGTCGCCAAGCCAAAACAATCCCTTGCAAAGATGAAAGGAATTCTGAAGGTCCATAAAAGGCTCCCTCTCCTGATCGCTGTCCCGACTACGGCGGGAACAGGAAGTGAAACTACTCTTGCCGCGGTAATCACGGACGCCGAGACAAGACACAAGTACGCGATCAACGACTTCCCGCTGATTCCCAGATGCGCCGTCTTAGACCCCAAGGTTACATTAAGTCTTCCGCCGTCTATCACAGCGACAACCGGCATGGACGCGCTGACACATGCCGTCGAAGCATATATCGGCAGATCCACCACCTTCGGAACAAGGAAAGACGCGCTCCTTGCCGTCCGGCTCATTTTTGAAAATATAGATAAAGCTTATACGGACGGCAGCAATATCGACGCACGGCGCAATATGCTCCACGCTTCCTTTTACGCCGGATGTGCGTTCAGCAAATCATATGTAGGCTATGTCCATGCCGTCGCCCACTCCCTGGGCGGTGAATACAACATACCCCACGGACTTGCCAACGCGATCCTGCTTCCCTTCGTATTGGAAGCCTACGGACCCTGTATCCACAAAAAACTGCATCACTTATCGGTAGCCGCCGGCATTTCCGCAAAAGAGACTCCCCACGACATAGCCGCCAGAGAATTTATAGACGCGATCAAGGCTATGAAGCAGCGTTTTGACATCGGAGATACGATAGAAGCAATTCAGGAAACAGATATCCCAAAGCTGTCGCACTATGCGGATAAAGAAGCAAACCCTCTGTATCCGGTTCCTGTATTGATGGACGCCGGCGAATTGGAGCAGTTTTACAATACATTAATGATTTGATCCCAACATCATGATTTAGGAGGAAACCGTCTTATGAATGAACAGGAAATTAAAATGATCGTATCCAGCCAGAGGAAATATTTTCTCTCCGGCTCCACGCTTAATGTGGATACAAGGATCGCCGCGTTAAAAAAACTGAAGAACAGTATCATCCAGCATGAAGCCGAAATCCATCAGGCTTTGCAAAAAGACCTCGGCAAAAGTAACTTTGAAAGTTATATGTGCGAGACCGGACTCGTTCTGAGCGAGATCAGCTATATGTTAAAACATATCCGCTCCTTCGCCAAAGAAAAGACGGTTCTGACTCCCCTCGCCCAGTTCCACTCCAGGAGTTTTAAGAAACCTTCTCCCTACGGCGTCGTACTGATCATGAGTCCCTGGAATTACCCCTTCCTTTTGACTCTCGATCCTCTCGTAGACGCCATCGCCGCCGGAAACACGGCGGTCTTAAAACCAAGCGCCTACTCGCCTTATACCAGTGAGATTATCAGAAGAATCCTAAGCGACTGTTTTGACAAGCAGTATGCCGCCGTCATTACCGGCGGACGTTCTGAGAACACCTTCCTTTTAAAGGAACATTTTGACTACATCTTCTTCACCGGAAGCCAGGCTGTCGGTAAAGAGGTGATGAGGCAGGCAGCCGGGCATCTAACCCCGGTCACTCTGGAACTTGGCGGAAAGAGCCCCTGCATCGTGGAGAAGAGCGCGAACCTGAAACTGGCTGCAAAGAGAATCGTCTTCGGCAAATATCTGAACTGCGGTCAGACCTGCGTCGCTCCCGACTACGTCTACTGCGACCGCTCCGTCAAAGACAAACTGATCAAAGAGATCAAAAAGCAGATTCAGAGACAATACGGCAAACAGCCTTTGGAACGCGAGGATTATGGAAAGATTATCAACAGGAAACATTTCGACAGAATCTCGAATCTGATCGATACGGATAAAGTGATCTGGGGCGGAAAGACAGATCCTGGAACTCTGAAGATCGAACCCACCGTTATCGACAACGCAACCTTCGGCGACGCCGTAATGCAGGAAGAGATCTTCGGCCCCCTCATGCCGATCCTTACCTATGATTCCCTGGAGGAAGCGATACGCAATATCAATAGCATGCCGCATCCTTTGGCTCTATACATCTTCACAAACGACAATGGGATTGCCAGAAAAGTAACCTCCCAATGCGGTTTCGGCGGCGGATGTATCAACGATACCGTCATTCATCTCGCCACCAGCGAGATGGGATTCGGCGGGTTCGGTCCCAGCGGAATGGGCTCCTATCACGGGAAAGACGGGTTTCATACTTTTACACACTATAAGAGCATCGTAGATAAGAAGACCTGGATAGATCTGCCAATGCGGTATCAGCCTTATAAAAAATTAAACGAGAAGCTGGTTCGCATGTTTTTAAAATGAAGGACCATGCTCCTCGCAGGTAATGACGTATTTCATCTTCCGCTTGCTTATGGCATATGATAAATACAAATGCAAAAAGAGAAGGTGCGCTGCTTATTTTCTCTTTTTGCATTCTCTTTTTTCTATTCATCTGTAACTTCTTTCTTCACATCATCTATAATTTCTTACCTCACGTCCTTGTTCTGCGTCCTATATCTGCCTCTTCCCCGGGCAGAAATTCTGAAAAAATGATTGGGTAGGAAACACAATGCTTCTATCCCATTTTCAGCGTGTGATAAACATTGCATCCCCAAAGGAAAAGAACCGGTAACGTTCCTCTACAGCCTTTTCATATGCCCTCAGCACATTCTCACGCCCCGCCAGCGCACAGACCAGCATGATCAAAGTAGACTCCGGAAGATGGAAATTCGTGATCAGGCAGTCTAATACTTTAAACTGATATCCCGGATAGATGAATATCTCCGTCCATCCGCTGCATGCCTTAAGCCTCCCCTGCTCATCTGCTGCCGATTCCACCGTCCGACAGCTTGTGGTTCCCACGCAAATAACCCTATTTCCTGTATCCTTCGCATGGTTGATCTTCTCCGCCGCTTCTTCGTCGATCCGGAAAAATTCCGAATGCATATGATGATCCGTAATCTCATCTACTTTGACCGGACGAAATGTTCCGAGCCCTACATGGAGCGTAACCCTCGCAATCTCCACTCCTTTTTCTTCGATCTTTTTCAGGAGCTCCGGTGTAAAATGAAGTCCCGCCGTAGGAGCCGCCGCCGACCCGGTGTTGACTGCGTAGACTGTCTGATAGCGGTTTTTGTCCTCCAACTGATGCGTGATATATGGCGGCAAAGGCATCTGACCCAACCGATCCAATATTTCTTCAAATATTCCCTCATATGTGAACCGGAGCAGACGGTTTCCTTCATCCACGATATCAATCACTTCTCCTGTCAAAAGCCCCTCTCCGAAACTAATCCGTGTTCCGACCTTTGCTTTCTTCCCCGGTTTGACCAAAGTCTCCCATACATTATTCTCCTTACGTTTCAATAGAAGTATCTCTATCTTCGCATTGGTTCCTTCTCTGGAACCGATCAATCTTGCCGGAATTACCTTCGTATCATTAATGACCAGACAGTCCCCTTCTTTCAGGTAATCTGTGATCTCTCTGAAAATACGGTGTGAAATAGCTCCGGACTCCTTATCAAGAACAAGGAGCCTGGAGCTTTGACGATCCTTCAACGGATCTTGTGCTATTAATTCTTCCGGCAATTCATAATAAAAGTCCTGACGCTTCATACATGAATCCCCTCTTTTATGAATCCTTCTCTACTTTCTGACTCTGCTCCCTGGAGCTGTCCGGAATCTCCTGTTTCGGCGGCGCCGGCATATTCTCGGAGCCTGCCGGATTCCCATTCTGCGGCGGCGCCGGAACGTTACCCGCCCCAATCGGACTACTGTTCTGCGGCGGCACCGGCATGCTGCCTGCCCCAATCGGACGACTACCATTCTGCGGCGGCGCCGGAACGTTACCCGTCCCAATCGGACTACTGTTCTGTGGCGGCGCCGGCATGCTGCCTGCCCCAATCGGACCGCCGTTCTGCGGCGGCACCGGAACGTTACCCGCCCTCATTGGACCGCCGTTTTGCGGCGGCATCGGAACGTATCCCGGAGCCGGGGCCTGATATACAGGGAATATCTTAACCTTCTTCCCATAGACCACTCTGGTGTCACAGAGCATATCATGAAGTCCTCTCTTTTCCCGATCTACCCCCGCCATGATATAACCGATACCTATAGAAAGACTGCATAAGAATCTTCCTATGGTTTCCCGGTATATCACGTCTAACAGATTAAGCTCCCGGCTTCCGTCGGCATTGACCACCTGAAGATTCAAGAGCCGTTTTCCCGGCGTCGTACCTGTTCCATGTGTAAGAAGGATGAAATAGAGCGCCTGCAGTACATACAGCATAATGTCCTTCACTGTATATTGAAAGAGAACTTCTGCCCGAAGCACGCCGCTTCCCACTATAGATACGATCCCCTGCATCAAATTAACAAACAGCATCCCGATCCAGACGATCACAATATCGATACAATATGCTGCCAGACGCACCCAAAAACCGGCATATTCCATGTCTGATTCTGCCTGTCTAACGTAATTGTTCCGCATAGTACATCGGCACCCCGCTTTCCATCTCTGCTGCGGTCTCTTTCAGTATCTGAGCCTCCGACTTTGGAATCACGCTCTCTGCCTTTGCAAAAAGAGACGTCCAGAAATCCATCGTGCTCTCCGGCTCATAGAATTCATACGCTCCAAGCTCTGAACTCATCGCCGTCGTCATATCTTCATACAGACTGATCTCATCGATAAGGGCGTTGTTTAATGCCTGGTTCGCCGTATACACACGGCCGTCCGCAAGCTTCTTCACAGTTTCCGCCTCCATACCGCGTCCTTCTGACACAATATTTACAAACTTCGTATAATACTCATCCACCTGTTCCTGATAGATCGCGATCTGTTCGTCCGTCAGCCTGGAGCTGTCTTTATTCGCCCCGCTAGTAATGCTGACATACCGAATCCCTAATTTTTCATATAATCCTGTCATATCATACCCTGACATAATCACTCCGATAGAGCCTGTCGTTGTATTGGGATTCGCATAGATCTTGTCTGCAGCCATAGAGATCATATATCCTCCGGAAGCCGCATAATGCGCCATATAGCCCCATATCGGCCGTCCTGTACTCTCTTTATACTCTTTAAGCTTCAGATATAATTCCTCTGATTCGTACACGGTTCCGCCTGGAGAATCCACATATAACAAGATTCCCTGGTTATAACCGTCCGACATCAGATTATCAATATATTCCATCGTTGTGGTATGCTGATAACCCATATCCGCATCAAACATACCAGCCGCCGTCTGCTCCTGAATCGTTCCGACCACTTTGACTACCGCAATATAATCATTTGACGGAGGCTGAAACTCTACATTATCCGCCAGCATCTGCGCCATGCTCTTTTCTATCATGCGCTCGGAAAATGTATTCGTCAGTACGCTGGATACTCCGGTAACGATAAATAATACAACTGCTATGACCAAACCGCCTATCTGTTTCTTCTTCATTTTCTATCTCCATTCATTTGAATCTGCCGACCGGAAATCTTAACCTCTCTCTTATTTGCGAAGTTCAATTCCCATGCCTTCCAAAGCCTTCAGGATTCTGCCCATAGCCTCCGAGACTTCCGCATCCTCAAGCGTCTTATCTTTGGCCCGGAAAACGATGGAATACGCCATTGATTTGTATCCTTCCTCAATCTGTGCTCCTTCATAAAGATCGAACAACGCATAACTTTCCAGATATGCCCCGCCCTTCTTCTCTATGACTTCTTCCACCTGTCCTGCCAGAACCTCTTTCGGCATCACCATACTGATGTCACGGGTTACCGCCGGAAATCTTGCTATTCCGGTATACTTTCTGTCAAACGAGGCCCTCTCTACGATCTCCGGCATATCAAGCACCGCAATATACGCTTTCGTCCCGATCTCGTACGCATCCGCGATATCTGGATGTACTTCTCCCAGATATCCCACCACTGTTCCGTCATAGATGATATTCGCCTGACGCCCCGGATGAAGATATGGTTTGCCGGAATTGGGATCATACGTCTCCTTCCCCTGCATACCCACCTTTTCAAAGAACTCTTCTACCACGCCCTTCATATTGAAGAAGTCTCCCTCTCCGTACATACCCAGGGTAAACTGCATCCGCTCTTCGGGAAGCTCCGTCAGCGGAAGCGTCTTCGGAAGATAGATATTTCCCAGTTCATACAATCTTACCTTCTTATTTCTTCTGTTATAATTGGTCGCCAGGGACGTCAGCATACCGTTCAAGGATGTTGTACGCATGATACTGTAATCTTCTCCCAGGGGATTCATGATCTCGACTGCCCTGCGAAGCGGAGAATCCTCTGGAATCCGAAGCTTATCAAATACCTTCGGGCTTTCAAACGAGTACGTCATCCCCTGGCTGAATCCGCAGAATTCCGCAATGTCCCGCGCGATCTCCTCCACACGAAGCTTGAATGATAATTTCCCGGTCGTAGCCTCCCCCTTTGGAAGTGTCGTCGGAATATTGTCATATCCGTAGAATCTGGCCACCTCTTCCGCCAGATCCGCCATACGAAACAAATCATGCCGGAATGTGGGAGCAATCACCTCGTTTGCCGCATCGTCGTATTCCAATCCTATTTTCCTGAAATATCCGATCATCTCATCCTTAGAGATCTCCGTTCCAAGTAAACGATTGATCTCATCCTGATCAAAAGGCACTCTCACCGGCTCTTTTCTCTTACCATAGACGTCTACCATCCCGCCTACGACTTCTCCGGCTCCCATCTCTTCTACCAACTGGCAGGCGCGGTCGATGGCCGCCTGGGCATTGTTCGGGTCCAGCCCTTTCTCGAACTTACCGGACGCGTCGGTACGAAGTCCTACTTTCTTGCTTGATTTGCGGATATTCGTCCCGTCGAAACAAGCCGCCTCAAAGAGCATGGTCTTAACATCATCCGTGATCATGGAATTCTCGCCTCCCATGATACCGGCGATGCCGACAGACCGCTCGCCGTCGCAGATCATCAGCACCGTCTCGTCCATCTGGCGTTCCTGTCCGTCCAGCGTCGTGAATTTCTCGCCTTCCCTGGCCGTGCGCACGATAATCTCGTGCCTCGCAATCGTATCCAGGTCATAGGCATGCATGGGCTGCCCGTACTCTTCCATCACATAGTTGGTAATATCAACCAGATTATTGATAGGCCGGATACCGACGGAAGCCAGGCGCCTCTGCATCCACTTCGGAGAGGGACCGATCTTGATATTCTTTACCACTCTCGCGCAATATCTCGGACAGAGCTCCTGATCTTCTACCGTCACCTTAATGTAATCATTGACGTCCTCTGAATTTCCCGTCTCTGTCACTACCGGCGGATGAAATTCCTTTCCGAAGGTTGCCGCCGCCTCCCGGGCAATCCCCACTACGCTGAAGCAATCGACTCTGTTGGAGGTAATCTCGTACTCGAACACCACGTCGTTCAGACCAAGAGCTTCCACCGCATTTGCTCCCACCTTCGCGTCCTCCGGGAAGATATAGATTCCCTCTTCCGGAGCTTCCGGATACATATCCCTGTTCGAACCCAGCTCCTCTATAGAGCACATCATACCTCTGCTCTCTATTCCCCGCAGTTTTCCCTTCTTGATCTTGACTCCGCCTGCAACACGGCTGCCCGGCTCATGACCTCCTGCTACACGCCCGCCGTCTAAGACGACCGGGACCTTATCGCCCTCCTGAACATTATTGGCGCCTGTCACAATCTGGACGGTCTCTTCACCCACATTAACCTGGCAGATAATCAGTTTGTCGGCATCCGGATGTTTCTCGATCTTATCGATCTGACCGATCACGATCTTATCCAGATCCGCATCCAGCGCCTCATATCCTTCTACTTTTGTTCCCGCCAATGTCATCGCGTCCGTATATTCCTGCGCAGTAACATCCAGATCCGGGACATATGCCTTTATCCATGATAATGATGTATTCATCTTCCTGCTCCTCTCTGCATCATTTTCCAATCTTTTCTAAGATAAAATCTTCTTAACCATTCACGATTACTTTATATAATAACCTGATCTTCAAAAATTGCGTCTGTCTTAATCCATGACGTACTAGAATTGCTTCAGGAACCGGATATCATTCTCATACAGCAGCCGCATATCATCAA
>CANODD010000052.1 GCA_947564705.1 uncultured Dorea sp.
CATGCGCCCGCACCGCCTCCATTGATTTATAATCTTCTACATAATAATATCTGACGCAAACCCATAATCCGATTATGGCAATGGTCAGATATCCTATCCTGTATCCAGCTTTTTTCTGCATCATCTTTATCCTACGTTCTCACCTGATTCAGCTACCCAATTTACTGCTTTGACGCCTTTGACATCGAATATCTGATTCAACTTTTCTGCCGCCAGCTCTCCCCTGACTCTGACTTCAAAGATCATCTCCTGATGACTTTCCTCTTTATTCACAGAACGCAGCTTAATGTAAGGCGCCGCTTTCCGGATCGCCGCCATCAGCTCCGTATGATCGATCGACTCTTCTTTGCCCCGCACAATCATCAGATATTTGTTTCTTCCGCCGGGAATGAAACTGACGCCTGCGATCACGATTCCGATAAAGAGCGTCGTAACCAGCGCCAGCTTAAAGTTCTGCGATCCTACGCTTAACCCTTCCGCGATCGCCCAGAAGATAAATACCGTATCCCGGCTGTCTTTGACTGCCGTACGAAAACGCACGATGGACAGAGCGCCCACCATACCTAACGATATCACGATATTACTACTGATCATCAGCATAATAACGACACAGATCAGCAATATAATTACAAGAGAAGCATTAAACTTTGCATTATACGCCACTCCCCTGTAGGTGATAAAGTATGTAAGGTAAATGAAAGCTCCAATCACCAATCCGCCAAACATTATGATGATCATAGTATGAATTCCCAGATCAGCGCTATTCGTATAAAAATAGTTCAGAATCTCATCTTTTCCCATGACGGTCTCTTTTCCTCTTTTGTTCCCTTTTTGTTTTTATCAGAATTCAAAATCACTAAAAATCTTTCTTCCTATGCAATACTTACTCACAGAGCATTGTGTCAAATGATACTGCTTCAGTATATCCGAGATAAACCTCGCCAGCCTCCGGTCGTACTTCACCTCTAAAACCATCTCTTCCCGCATAAAAACCGTATATAACGGCTCCTCGTCAAAAAGGTCAAGATTCCCCTCAGACCCCCGCAGATTCATATCTAAAGTAACCCTTGTGTTATATAACGGATATGTATAGGCAGCCCGGTCATATTCAACCAACGTCACCGGACGGTATCCTCCCATAACCATCGCCGTATAGATCCTCACGGCAGCCTGCGATTCGTCGAAATACTTCGTCAATACACTATAATCAAGCCTCGACAGGCTCTTCGCATCTTCCTTCGAAATCCGCAGGCTGAGCTTCTGCTGCCGGTCGCCGTATTTCTCCTTCAGTTCCAGTTTGCACATGCCTATGGCAGGCGGATAAGACCGGATGCGTATCTTCTTGCGCTTTTCTACTCCTGAAAGCTTCGTCTTATAATCCACATTATTGACCGAATCGAAATAAAGGCTTCTTACCACATATCCCGAGGTCCCTGAATGCCGGTCGCGGGATAATAACTCGTCAAATTTTCCCCGCATCGATACCGCCTCGCCGCATGGCACAAGATACTTTCTCTCATTTCGAAATACCGACAAAGCTGATTCCGCCATACCCTTCATCCCTCTATACAGTCTTTTCCATGAACTCATACCCTGCAGAAAGAGAAATCCATCGTTACGATAAAATCTCTGACCGGCAGGATAAATACCTGTAATATTCCTTTAATCCTTCTTCAAAGCTGCGAATATCTCCCTGATAATATTTCCTGATTTTCGAATTATCCAGGACAATCTTTTTCACATCAACGCTTCTTGCTTCTTTATAAACCACTTGAATATTCCTGTCCAGGGTTTTCAGTATCTCTATGACTTTATTCTGTGTAACACCCTCGTTGGAACTGATATTGAATACTTCTTCTTCCCCTTCATAATCAACCAAGGTCTCCAACATCTTACAGACGTCTTCAATATAAATATAATCCCGGACGGTTTCCCCGTCTCCCCATATCTCCAATTCCTCACCGCGAATCATCTTCTTAACCGCGGCGTCTACGAAACCCACGCCTTTCTGATAATCCTGCCCCGGCCCAAAAGGATTCGATATCCTGGCTATCCGCATCTTTGTATGTCTCTGTGTGTTAAACGTACGGATAACGCTTTCGATACACAATTTCAAACTTCCATAGTGATTGATCGGAACCGGCAGCGCCGTCTCCTTAATCGGCTGAGATTCCTGCACGCCGTATACGGTTCCCCCGGAAGAAAGAAAGATCATATTTGCTTTCTGCTCCGCCAATATCCCGCATAACTTGACTGTCTGCAGAAAATCACGCCCATATCCCTGCATATACTTATCGTTTGAATTGCCCGGATTCACCGTACACAGAGAATGTATAATCAGATCCATACCTTCCACAGTCTTCTTTAATACATGGTCGTCGAAGAAATCTCCTTCTTTATAAATAACTCCCGGGATCTTATCTACAGGCATACTTAAGTCAAAACTGTACGCGCTAAGCTCCTCCCTCTCGGCCAGCCTCTTAAGGAAATTCCTTCCTATGAACCCATTCCCTCCGATGATCAAAACCTTTCTATTTTTCCCCATCTTCTGCGATTCCCTTCAATAATGCTTCCTTCACCTTCACGGCCTCGGCTTCCCATGACGTCGATCTGGCAAACGCAAGACCATTCTTCCTGATCTTCGCCAATTCATCTTCGTGCTTCAGATAGTATTCTAATGTCTCTGCCATATTACGCGGGTCATAATCTACAAGGATTGCATTCTCCTCATTCACAAGCCACGTACTGTTCTCCCCCTTTGAACATACCGCCACGGAATTCGACGCCATTACCTCTAACGGAAGCAGCGACAGATTCGTATTCGAGATAATCAGGCACATATCGCACTGGGCATAGATATTCGACAGCTTGCTGATCTCAACAATCCCGAGACTCTTATATTGAAACGGAATCTCCGCAGCAGTCAGATCCCATCCGGCAAATATAATCTCTACCTCCGGCATCTTCTTACACAACAGATCCAACGCCAGAAGCCCCAATTCAAAATCTCGTCTCGGCGTAACAGGCCTTGCATAGAAAAAGACTCTCTTTTTCTCGCTTTTCTTTTTCTTCGGCATATAGATATCCCTGTCATAAGAAAATCCAAAGCTATCAGCCTGCATATGGAATTCATTCGTCAGCTTATTCTTCAGCCAATCGCCGGCCGTGATTCCCCGAAGTCCCAGCTCATAAGTGTGTTTTGCAAATTCATAGTGGGACCCGCGCGCAAAGAAATACGGTTCATAATCCTGTACAAAGTAGAACTTTGAAATCGCATTATCAAACCTGCTGACATAATATGCCGTCTCCCAGGATGTGGCTACGACTCCATGGGCAAATTCTGCGAACTTGACGTCCCAGAATGCCTCCACTCTCTCATCCAGTATCGGAAAATTCTCTCTTAAGAAGGCAATCACCGATTGATTATCCCTGTAATTCGGAGTCTGATAGAGATACAGCCTGCTGTGGAATCCCATGTTCTCCAGATTCGAAATAAAACGGAAGATGTTCAGATGTCCGCCTGATCCCTTTCCCATCTCAGGAATGATCCAGTTCAATATCTTCACCTCGTCATCCTTATGCTTTTCATATTCCTGCGGGTTGAGCGGTACTCTCGTCTGGTCTACCACAAATTCATAATGTTCGATATACCGCGCCTTCTCCGGAATAATCTGCAGCTTCTGCATCGCTTTCTTTACAGCTCCCTTTATTCCTCTTTTCTTCAGAAACGGGATTAGTTTTTGAAAAAACAATTTTAAATCTTTCATACTCATATCTTACGCCTTTCTTTGCTTATACTGTTGTGATACTCTGCGGTCCAGCCACTGCTGGACTTTCTTCGGATAGCCGTCGTACTTCCCTCCCAGATATCCGCCGTAATACCGGCTTAAATTCCTGCACATGGAATACCTAAGCCAATATAGCTTCTCCTTCTTCGGCATATCAAGACGCCTGATATACTTGGCGTCCGCAAGTATATGCTTGGCGACCTGAAGCGGAAGCTTAAACCAACTGGTAGAGATAAGGAAATCCTGCAGGTAATACAATCCCTTATACTCGTCAAAGTACCTTGTAAAATAAGTAGATAATTTATAATTATGTGAATGATAAACCGGGGCATGGGGACAATATATCTTCTTACAGCCCATCTCGATCATCTTCCTTGCCCATATCTGGTCTTCCGCAAAATTCACATCCTCATAGGGGTATTTCTCAAACACCTCTCTCCTGACGCAGGAGTTATTATCGGAAAAGAAACACAGAAGATGACGGTAACCTTCCTCCGTCTCATATCTCTCTCTGTTCTCATCCGTAATCTGATAGATTGTATTATCCTCGCCAAAATTCTTAAAATGGTAATATAAATCTCTCTTATCGATAATATTACAATCCGGATACGGGTAATGAATTCCAAATCCGCCTACAATCTCCGGATCTGACTTCATGGCGTCAATAAAATTCTGCAGCCATCTCTTTGACGCCGGTACCGCGTCCTGCGTAATGAATACAATGTACTCTCCGCTTCCCTTCGACGCGCCAAAATTCCGTGTCTTTCCGTGACCGAATTCCGACGCCGGTATCTCATACAAATGACACGGATACTTTTTAATCACCGATACCGTCTGGTCGCTTGATCCCGAATCCACACAGATGACCTCATATTCATATTCTGTCTCCTGTCTGAATACCCTGTCCAACACTTTGTCCAGAATCTCTCCCGCATTCTTTGTGGGAATTACGATTGATACGTCCATCTTAATCTCCTTTACTATCTGAATAATCTGTACATAAATTTGATGAATACCGCCAGATATACCATAATTCCTAAGAAAACAACAAACGTCTCATAATTAAATCTATGATAACGCAGCTTAATCACTCCGACCTGGTTTGAAGCTTCTTCTCCGATTTTCAAAAAGCTGTCAGTTCCGCTTTTATTCGTGAGATAGACCGCCATCGTCTCTTCCGGCCCTGCGTCCTTCGCTTCTATGGTAAACAGATATTCTTTCCCTTCGCTCCCTTTCTGATCGGGAATATCTAATTCAATATTCCCTCTCTTTAACGCGCTGGCGCTTTCAAATATCTTGTTTTCTGTCATGCTTTCATCGATCATGCCGCTTCCCGCTATCGTTCCCGAGTCCGCCTCCTGTATCTTCCAGCTGTATACTCCGATCTTCGGATGGTCTAACTTCGTTAGTTTTACTTTCAGCCCGCAGAATCCTTCGTCACTGCATACAAATCGCTGTTCAAAAACCATTCCTTCCGTCAGTTCCCCTGAATTCTCATATACGCTGCTGCTGACATCCGTATCATAGATCGCTCTTGGCCACTCGCCATAAGAGTACGCAGCCGCTGACAGGATAATCAGGACGACAAGTATGATCCTCTTCCATATCTTCATGCCCGCTCCAACCTTCTACTATTCTAATTCACCCGCATAATAAGCTCTCTCGAATCTGCTTCCGACTTCTTCACTTGCCCCGTCTTCACGTATATGCCCCTTCTCAAGCCATATCGCCCTCTTACAGATCTTCTTCACCTGCGCGATACTGTGTGATACGAACAAAATCGTAGTGTCTTCTTTCATCATACCATGGATTCTCTTCTCGCATTTCTCCTGGAACCTGAAATCCCCCACCGATAAGACTTCATCCACGATCAGGATATCCGGTTTCCCTATCGTAGCAATGGAAAAAGCCAGCCGGGCCAGCATACCTGACGAAAAGTTCTTAACCGGAACATCCATGAAATCCGTCAGTTCAGAAAACTCTACGATATCGTCATAATATATTCTCATCTGTTCCTTATTATAGCCCAGAATCGCGCCGTTTAGATACACGTTCTCCCTTGCCGTCAGATCCATATCGAATCCCGCTCCCAGCTCGATCATCGGCGCAATGCTTCCGTTTACAGTCACCTTGCCGGCCGTGGGTTTCAAGACTCCGGCTATCGTCTTCAGCATCGTGCTCTTCCCGCATCCGTTTAAACCGATCAACGCCACCGATTCTCCCTTCTCCACCTGAAAACTCACGTCCTGAAGCGCCCAGAATTCATCATCCGTATTAACCTTGCGTTTCAGTCTCCGGATGAAATATTCTTTCATGTTATCTACTTTCTCGGAAGCCAGGTTAAAACGCATCGACACATGATCCGCCTTAATGATTATATCACTCATCACTCTTCTCTCCAACTGTCTATAGATTCAATATAAACTCATCCTGCTGCCGATAGAATACCCATAAGCCGAGCAATAACATGAAACATACTATCACAAATGAAACCATGAATTGAGCGGCGGAGGGCACCGTGTTATAAATTACCACATCTCTGAATATATCAAGAATACCCGTCAGAGGATTCAGCCTTACGATCGTCTTCACCCATCCCGGCAGCATCTCGATCGGATAGATAATCGGCGTCAAATACATAAGCGCAGTCATGAATACCCCGTACAGATGTATGATATCTCTGAATTTCACGGTAAGAGCCGCGAGTATCAGCCCTACCCCCAGTGAAAACACCACGATATAAAACAGAGGTATCACCACCAGAAACATTGTAAAATGTAACTCCGTCCTGGTAAACAGCATCACCAGTATCAACGCGCAAAAGGAAGACAGGACATTGATCGAGCTGGAGGCAATCCTTGAAACAACAAACAAATATTTAGGAATATACACTTTCTTGATCAATGACGCATTCCCTAATATCGCCGTCATGGCGCCGGAGGTAGACTCGTTATAGAAATTGAATAAAATCTGCCCTGCCAGAAGGTATAAGGAGTAATTCTCAATTTCAAAACGAAATAGATTCGAGAACACCACCGACAATATTGCCATCATTAAAAGAGGGTTCAACAAAGTCCATAGAACCCCCAACACAGATCTGCGGTATTTGATCTTAACGTCTCTCGCAACCAATTCATACAAAAGTGGCTGGAATTTTTTGAAATTTTCTATATATTTAGTCATCTTCTTCCCTCTATGACTTTATGATCAACATTTTTAACAAAATAACATTTTGCATATTATAGCATTCCCTCTTTGAAATAGCAAGCTATGCATTCGATCAATCTTTTACAACAATCTTTTTATCTCGCCGCCACCGTAGATATGACACAGAGTATCGTCGCAACCTGTAAAAACATCACGCCGCTGACCAGAAATGTATCCAGCTTTTTTTTCAGGACAATCGCCTGATTCTGTACCGCCAATAGTAAAAGCGGCAATATCGGAAGAAAATACCGTCCCTGTACGCCTTCAACCACTGCGGAACCCTTCGGCGTCCAATCTAATAATAAAGACAGGATTACCATTCCCCCGATTCCGGCTGCCAACACGACAAACCATATACGTTCATTTCTTCTCCACTGGCGGACATCCTGTAACTCCAAAAGACTGCAAAACAATAATATTACAAAACCACATATTATAATATCCGGAATCTCTATTTCAAGCCATCCAAGGGAGGAACCGATCATGGACTGAAAATACATCGAGCCATAATGCTCCAACGTCTTAAAGAACATCACAAATATCTGGATCGGATTCTGGATACAATCCGTCAATGTATACTTGCTTATCCCGGTTCCGCCTCCTGCCGACACAGCATTTGAAATTCTTCCCCAATTTACGATTCGTATGACCAGCAAACTGGCGGCGATCACTGCGCCGATGCAAAACGCTTTTTTTCTTATTCCGCCGAATTTCTCTTTTGGAATCAGCAATCCGATTCCCAGGATCGGGATGTATATAAATTTGACCGGCACGATGACCAGAACGATAACTCCTACCACCAGGTAATCCTTTATCCGGATCTCTTCTTTTCTTTCATCATAGATCAGATAGAAAAAGTATGCGATCGCAAAGAAAGAAGCGCCAAGCAGAACAGAATCATAATTGTATGATACGGCCTGCTGCACCGTCATCGGCAGCAAGCCGACGGCAAACAGGATATTTTTCCCAAAATCTGGTATCAGACGCAAACTCCAAAACATGAGGAAACAATACCAGAACAGCGCCATGACTCTTCCCATAGCAAACAAACCGATACCCTTTACATGCAGCAAACGCCCCAGCATAAGCCCTGTCACTTGCGGAACATAGCCCAGACTCTTTCTGTTCAGACTTTTTCTGCACGAGATCTCATTTTGGACGATATTTTCTTCCTTTCCAAAAAGACCCCGTATGTAAGTCGCATAACTGCTTTTATCCGGATAATCCTTTCTCACGAAAAAAATCGCTCCATCCGGTTCGAAGATAACGTTTCCTTCTTCATCCTCGACGTTTCTTCCCAATAATGTACTGCTTTGCGCGTACGCCGTTATAAAATGAGTCCCCTCGTCCGGCGCTGCAAAAGGCGGAATTGACAACATGTAAAGACCGCCGATTAACAATGCCATAAAAACAAAAACCCATTCCTTTTTTGCCTGTGTGACTAACAATATAAACACAATCCCGATCAGGGCAAATATAAGTATTACTACAAATAAAAAAAAGTATTTTAAAGATTCGCACGTCCCGTCAAGGAGCTGATAATCCAGTAAATACTCGCCTTCTATATTTTTTATCCCTGTCCTGCCATTTATCTTTACTTCACTGAACAGATTATTCTTCATATAAGAAGTCCGCTGCGATATCCCCATAGGCACCGTCATTTTGTTCTCAGAATCCGCTGCGATATCAATATAATAACTATCCCCTATATTGACGTCTATTTTCGGAACATAAAAATTAAAAAAAGCATTCTCCGGTATATCGCTGGTACGAAATACCCACTCTTCTACTAATTTTTTTGAAGCATCGAACAATTTTACACAAATTTTTGCATTTTGATCCGTCTCATTCTCTTCAAACCATAAGGAAAAACCTGTAAAAGACTTGCTTACCATAGATATCTTCTGCTCGATATTCGTTTTCTCAGTCAGCATAACGAAATTATCCGGCGCCGCCTTACCGTCTTTTACCCTCATTACATTTCTGGGCTGCGATAATACGCCCCGAATCTCTGTTCCATACATAATGATAATAGCGATACTAACCACACACGCAAAACAGAGATAGACACAAAACAGCTTTTTATGCTCTTTTATACAATTTTTTATTCTATCCATGCTTCCTCCGATAAGCTCTTCACTTCTTCTCGCATATCTCTATAATCTGCTCTGTCACCTGATCCCAGGTAAAGAAATCTTTTACTCTTTGATAACCTTTTGCCGCAACCTCCCGCATCCTGTCTTTATCCGACATAATTTGATCCATCGCCTTCACCAAGGTCTCAGGTCTGTTATCAGACAAGATCTTCCCATAAGAACAATCGGAAATCAATTCCTTAGCTCCTCCTCTATCCGTTACCAGAGGATAACATCTGCAGGACATCGCCTCAAGCGTAGACGTCGGAAATCCTTCCGGATATGCCGAAGGCAGACAGAAGATATCCGTCTGGCGCAGCAATGAGATTACCTGTTCAAATTCCAATCTGCCAAGCAATACGATATATTCTTCCTTCTGGTCCTCGACTTCATGCCTCAGTTCTCCTTCACCGGCTATGAACAGACAGATTCCCTCATATCTCTTATGTAGTTCTTTGACTGCGCGAATCAGGGATAATATTCCCTTTTCCTTTATCAGGCGCCCCGTGTAGGCAACAACAACCGCCTCCTCCGGTATCCCGTAATCTTTTCTAAAATCTCTTACCGGAGCTTCATATAACTTTTCTATCTGCTCCAAATCTACGGAATTATATAAAACCCCTTTCGCCCGGATATGAAAATGAGTCAGCCAGTTTACAGCCGCATGAGACACGCCGTAATAATCTGTACAAATTCTCCTCTCCACTCCGGTCAGCAAGTGTTCGTATACTTCGCCGACAATATCTAAAAAGCGGCTCCCTGTCGCCAGATGCCCTGTCCCATGTTCTATCGCAATACATTTTATACGCTTATGTTTTGCGTAACACATCCCGTACAGAGACAGAAAATAAAAACGTGTACTTACAATGATTAAATCAAATTCCTTAGCCGACAAAATACGATGAATCCTGCAAAACAGCCTATTCGGCTTTGGTATCGGAAAACGCCTGTCCATCCAGTTAAAACAAGGCATTCTATATATGCGCATCCTTTTTGAATGTTCATACACAGGTGCGTCTAAAACATTTGACGTCACTATCGTAACTTCACATCCGCTTTCCGCCAGTTTTTTCGCCAGATTATGTGTATGGCGCTCCAATCCTCCCATATGCGGGAGATATTGAGCCGAAAAAATGCATATCCTATGTTTTTTACTCATTTTCTTATTTCCCTTATCCCTTTTCATGAAGCGCTATCTCCTGTGCCATCTGCTTAATCCTGATGGACATCCTCGATACCGCTACCGTTAGAACAAATATAATCATTAAAGAAAAACAAAAACCTAAAAAGAACAGCATATTAACAGGATCTGCTATTCCAAACTGTTCTGCCAGCCAATTAATCAGATATGGAAAACAATCCAGGATCAATATCGATATTCCGACCAGAAGCCATGCCAGCGCATATCTAAGTTCCAGCCTTTTTTTTCTGATCATATTAACAATGACCGCCAACGCCGATACTACGATAACTCCAATGATTAATTGTATCTTGATATCCATCATATCGATATTCTCCTAATATTTTCTGATTCGTTCGATTAATATTGCAAACGTTACTTTAATCATATAATAGACAGAGTTTTTGAAAGAAATAGAAGACACGCCTCCCGCCCTTTCATGCATGATAACCGGTATCTCCTTCACTTTCAGGTTCCTTCTTAAAATGGCGACGACACTTTCCGGCTCCGGATAATCTCTTGGATAGTCCTTTGAAAAAATATCCATGACATTTCTTCCGACCATCCTTAATCCGGATGTAGGATCCGTAATTTTCTTTCCTGTTAATATCTTAATTAATATAGAAAAAAAACTGATTCCGATCCTTCTGGCCGCGGACGACTGGAAACCCTTCTTTTCAATGAATCTGGAGCCGATCACCATATCCACGTCATTCTCCTTAAGATATTCCGCCATTTTTTCCAAAAACTTAGGATCATGCTGTCCATCCCCGTCAACCTGCACCGCCACATCATATCCTTGCTCGTACGCATATCGGTATCCTGTCTGCACCGCCCCGCCGATTCCCAAATTAATCGGCAGATTAATTACGTTAAATCCATTTTCCTCACAGATTTTCCTCGTACGGTCTGTGGAACAATCATTAATAATAATATAATCAAAATCCAACGCATTCTTTTGAATTGACTCTACTGTACTTTCAATATTTTCTTCTTCATTATACACAGGTATAATAATGATCTTTCTAAGTGCCGTCTTTCGCATGCATATTCCCCTTGACTATTCGATTATGCCCAAACATATATGATATCACAAAGACACTCCGTCCCATAAGATCTGATTCGTTGTGATGGAATCAACCCCATACTCCAACAGTATACCCGCCGCTTTCTTATCGTTAACGGTATAGACATTGACATCTATATCACTGTCAAAGTAGATCTTGCTCTCTAATAATTTAGAGTATTCAACAGATACGCCTACATTGTTCGTTTTCAGCCAGTTAACGTCTACATATTGTGTCGAATTAACTCCATAGGTCAGCTTTATACCGGAATCCATATTACGCAGCGTCTGTAAATACAGGTTGTCGAAGGAAGTTATAATCGCCCTGCCCTGTACGCCATAATCAGATAATATCTTATACAGTTGTGTGAGGCTCTCATTTGATTTGAGATATTTAATATCTAACTGCGGAATACAGCCATACGTCATACACACATCCAGATATTCTTCCAATGTAGGAATCCGTAATTCTTCATAAGAATACTTACCTACATTGCTGCCATAACTGATATGATACTTATTATAATCCTGCAGCTCCTTATATGTTAAATCCGAGATATTCACGTTTACGGCACATATATTTGACAGATTATCATCATGAGACGCCACAAACACGCCGTCCTTTGTCTCCATAACATCCGCCTCTATAGAATCAAATCCGGCTTGCCCGGCCAGCTTAAAGGCGGGAATCGAATTATTAGGCGCCTGACTGCTCAATCCCATGTGGGCCGTAAAAAAGGCGTCTCCCCGGTTAATCATTCCGTGGTTTATCTTAATCGAAATCTCCTTCTTTACTTCTCTCTGCCTGACGTCCGTTGCAGTCATAGAAATTGTATAATCGCCCGAGACAAGCGGCGTCCAGCTTATGGAGGCTCCTAACAAAGCATTGCCGACGACTCCTTCTTCTCCGGTCGTATTGTTCTTCCATGTATAATAACATTGAACCGACTGACTATTCGCTCCCGACGGCACGGACTTCAATTCGATGGGTATATTGACCGAACTCTCCGCCTTTTCCAGATTCGTTTTAATCTCCGCAACATCCCAGTCGGCCGGTTCCGTCTGAGCGTCTTTTGAAACGTATGCCGTCTCATCCGAAAAGGCTCTTGCTCCCTTTGGAAGCAATAAGATCTCTATCCCTTCTAATCTGTAGGAGAATCCTGAACTTCCGGCCTCTTCCCCGTTCTTTGCCCATCCCATCCATCCGATTCTCTGGCAGTGAACACGATAGTATACGTCAAGCTTCTCTGACAGTTCTCCCGTCAGGCGTATCCGTATAGCTTCTAATCTCTTTGATTTTCCTTCCGTCCCGGACAACTGTCCGTTTGAAGCCCATTGTCCTTCCCATCCATAGGTTTGTATATGCGTCTGATACTCGATGCTGCCCGTGTACGGACTATTCAGAAGATTAATCTTGACTGCTTCCAACCTTTTAGACTTTCCGACCGTACCTGAGGTAACGCCGTTCTTCTTGTTCCCCTGCCACCCGAAAGATCTTGAAAAGAAATACGATATTTATTATCGTGTACATGCCCAGACATA
>CANODD010000053.1 GCA_947564705.1 uncultured Dorea sp.
TTAGGCACGCCGCCAGCGTTCATCCTGAGCCAGGATCAAACTCTCGTAATAATTTTAAGTTTAATCCGGGTCAAGAAAAATGCTCGCTTTTCCTTTCCCGTTATTTACTGTTGACATCATACGCTTAATAAAGTTAACCGGCTTCGCCGGGCTTCTTTATTCATCGTTCGATGTTACGTTCTGTTCTGAAAATTTTCTCTTAGAAATTTTTCAGGGATTGTTGTCTATTGTTTAATTTTCAAGGTTCTATAATGTCTCTTGCGACAGCTATATTAGATTATCACATCTCTTTTTACTTGTCAATAACTTTTTTTCAATTTTTTCTTTTTATTTTTTTCTTTATATTTAAAATCCGGAAAAGGACCTAAAATATAGAGCCTTTTCCGGATTTCTTTGGACAATCGGCAAATTATATAGCCCAAATGCCGTGTTCTTACTATTTCTACTATAAAACTCTATGTCTAACCTTTTACACCGCCGGAGGTTAAGCCCGCCACCAGATGTTTTTCAATCATAAGGAACAGGATAACAACCGGGATTGTTGCAAACAATGATGTCGCAAACAAGTACTGCCATTGAATAAAGTTAAATCCATAGAAGACATTGATACCGACAGTGATAGGTTTAAAGATATCAGTAGAAATCAACGTCAATGCGATCGTATATTCATTCCATGCATTAATAAATACAAAAATCAAAGTTGTGATGATACCGGGGAGCGCCATCGGGAGCAGTACTCTTACCAGCGCTTTCACCGTCCCGCACCCGTCAATCTTCGCCGCCTGCTCCATCTCAGGAGAAATCCCCATGAATGTTCCTCTCAGCAGCCAGATCGCAAATGCCTGATTAAATGCCGCATTCAGAAGAATCAGACCCAGAATCGTATTATTCAGATTTATATTGACCATCATTCTGTAAATACCAACCAGAAGTACCACAGGTGAGAACATCTGACTCATAATTACAGCGCCCATGAAGATACCTTTTCCTTTAAACCGCATACGGGCAAGAGCATACGCCGCCGGGATTCCGCATAAGATAGCAAGCACTGTGGCGCCTCCCGCAATGATCATGGAGTTAATCAGATATTTGAATACCGGAGCCGCCGTCCAGATATCTGCAAAATTAGACCACTGCCATGTATTTGGGAAAATATGGTCTACCGCATACATCTCCTTATTATCTTTCAGCGCCGTGATAAACATAACAAAATACGGATATAAAATTACAACGCAGAGAACCACTATAAATACATATAAAAGTATTGTCTGCCATGTTTTTCTTCTTGACGTCATTTAACTCTCCTCCTCTCCGCGAAGCGACAGGATCATATAGATGCTTGCGCAGATCGCCAGAATAACGAAACCGATCACAGACACGGCTGCCGCGTGACCGCCCTTTCCATCTGTAAAGGATAATTGATACAGATAGGTAACCAGAGTATGCGTCTGATCCGCCGGAGCGCCTTTGGAAATCGTCCAGACGATAGGAAAGGAATTAAATACATAAATAATATTCAGTACGGTCGAAACAGTCAGGCTGGGCGCAACCAACGGCAGCGTAATCTTAAAAAGCTTCTGCCAGAAATTAGCTCCGTCAACTGCCGCCGACTCGTACAAAGCAATATCAATACTCTGCAAACCGGACAATACACAGAAGGTAACAAAAGGAAAAGTAACAAAAATACCTACCCAGCACTCCCATGCAAACATAGAACCAGCCGTTTTTGTCCAGTTTACAAAAGCGTCAATTAATCCGATCTTCTTTAATAAAACATTCAGTGAACCATAATCGGCATTAATAATATATTTCCAGATAACAGACTGGATAACAAGGGCCGTTGCCCACGGAAAGATTACCACTGCCCGGACAAACTTACGTCCATGAAATTCCTGGTTTAAAACCATCGCCAGAACAAAACCGAAAACAGTAGATACACCGACTACAACAACAGTCCAGATAATTGTATTCTGCAGCGTATGCCAGAATACGGGTTCTTCAAAAATCTCCAGATAGTTCTGAACACCGTTCAGACCTCTTACGATACCGCTTCGCCCCACCTCTGAGAATGAAATCTTAAACACGGAAATAATCGGAATTAAAATCATAGTTACCATAAGTATTACACTTGGCAGTAACCAAACATACGGCTGGATTTTTACCAGCGTCCTTTTTTTCATCACCATGCCTCCTTAGATATAACACAAAACTGTTGCTTTACGCATCAGCTTATAAAAATCGGGGCCGAAGCAATTCGGCCCCTCACTCATACGTCATATAATCGTCTTATTTTGCAACAGAATCCTGAAGCTTATCAAGTGCTTCTTTAGCGCCGATTGTTCCGTTACATACCTGCTGTTCAACGTCAATAACGCCATTTCTTACGTCCATCCACTCTGCTTTCTGCATTGGATAGAATTTGCAGTTCGGAAGTACCGCACAGAATGTCTTAAAGTATTCGCTGTCTCCTGTAGCGTCAGATCCGCCGACTGTATACTTTTCAGCATTGGCTGCAAGATTATCGGAGCTGTCCTGTGTTGCCGGTAAGAATCCCTCATATACCATATAGTTAGAATATGTCTCACACTCATAGAATGCGTCGAAGAACTTCGTAATAGCCTCTGTACGGGCATCTCCGGCTTCCTCATCCTTGAATACCATCAACTGGTCGCAAACACCAAGAGCCGTCTTCTCACCCGGAAGATCAGCCGCAACATAATTAACCTCAGAATCTGCCGCAACCATGTTCATTGGTCCGATCATCATAGCAAGTGTTCCGGCGCTGAACGCATCCTGAAGAGGATAACGTGTATCGGTAAACGGAGCTGAATTACAATATCCTTCATCAATCAGACTCTTAATATATTCAACAGCTTTTACATTCTCTTCACTGTTAAGAGCCCACTCTCCGCTGTTGTCAACATATCCGCCGCCGAAATTCCAGGTATAGTAGGAGAATGCTGCCTGGCCTTCATCTGTAGAGATATCAAGACCCCAGGGAACGATCTCACTGCCGAATTTATCCTTTACTGCTTTACAAGCTGTAAGCACTTCATCCCATGTTGCCGGAGGATTTTCAATTCCGGCTTCCTTAAGCAGATCAACATTACAGAAAAGTGAACGGCAGGATGCAAGAATCGGAAGCGCCCATACTGTTCCGTCCATCTCATTGGACTCCCAGAAGCTTGGAATAAAATTAGCTTTCAGGTCAGAAGATACATAATCCTCTGCCGGCATCAACAGATCATCTAATACATAGTCAGCGAAACCACTGATATTTAAGATATCTGGCTGCTCATTACTTGAGATACGTGTATTAACGACACTGTAAATATCGTTCCATGAAACAATCTCTATATTGAGATCGATTCCCTCATTGGCTTCCTCAAATGTCTTCTCAAATTCTTTCCACCAATCCTGCGTATAATTTCCATACTGAGAAATGATAACGTCAAGAGTAACACCTTCTGAAGAGTCGCCGCCGGATTCCCCACTACCGCTGTCGCTGTCGCCTCCTCCGCTGTTTCCGCATCCCACTGCAAGAGACGCTACCATTGCTGCAGCAAGAAATACGCTTAAGACTTTCTTTTTCATAATACTTTACCTCCCTTTAGTGATTTGTATTAAAATATGTTTCATCTGCTCTTACTATATAACAATAGTGCACAAAAATCTTTGTCTGATAATAGTATTAATTTGCATTATCTGCACATTTTTATAATTAATCGTATTAAAAAATGCTTATTATTGTTCAAATTAAATAAAACAATGATATAAAATTTGCATTATCCGCTTTTCAAGCCGCTAAAAATGCGGTAAAATAATTTTATAAAGATATACCAAGGAGTTTTTTTATGGGATACAATGGAATTACTTTCGAGAAATGTATAACAATAAATAAGATATACAGTGTTCATTACTTCGAATATATGAGTGATTTCACTTTTGAGGGCGAGACGCATGATTTCTGGGAGTTTGTCTGTGTAGATAAAGGCGAGGTACTTGCCGCGGCAGAAAATAAAACAATACATTTAAAGAGAGGGGATATTATATTTCATCAGCCTAATGAGTTCCATAATATCCACACAACGGGTAATATCGCTCCGAATCTGATTGTAATTTCCTTTCAATGCAGAGATGAAGCCATGTCCTTCTTTTGCAAAAAGGTACTTAAGATTGACGAGACAGAACGCAATATTCTTGCAAATATTATCATCGAAGCAAGACAATGCTATGACTGCCGATTGGACGATCCGTATCTTCAGAATATGCCCTGCAAAGAACCAAAAATGTTTGGCGCAGGTCAGATGATCTGTCTCTATTTAGAACATTTGCTGATCCATCTGTTTCGAAGATACTTCAATTCATTTGCAGTACCGAAAGAGATTGAAAATAATGACATTCTGAAATCCAACAAAAGCAAAAGTGACGCCGAAATATTTGAACGGATCACAGATTATCTGACTGCACATTTGAATACTTCTCTTACAATTGAACAGATCTGTAAAGATAATCTGATCGGAAGATCTCAATTACAAAAACTCTTCAAATATCGGCGCGGACTTGGAGTGATTGAATATTTTTCTCTGCTGAAGATCAACGCTGCAAAAGAGATGATCCGGACAAACAATCTGAATTTTACACAGATTTCCGAACAGTTGGGTTTTTCCTCTATTCATTACTTTTCCAGAAAATTTAAACAGATAACCGGCATGACACCGTCAGAATATGCTTTATCTATCAAAGCGCTCGCAGAAGGGCAATTCTAATCTCCGATATCCTTCTTGTTTACACCGGATTTTATGTTGGATTTAGTCTATACAGCAGGCTGCATAGACTAAATCCAGCATAAAATTCCGCGTCTTCCGATACTCTGAGTTCATTATATCTTAAACCAAATGAGCGATTTTGTTCGTTACCTGCACGAACGGTTTTCGTGACACAATCCATACAATTATGAAGCAGAACAGAATCAACAATATACTCTCTCCGTTACTTTCCACCGTTCCCAAAACGGAAGAACCATATTTCAGACAGCTATAGATTATCCCGTGAAATATGTAGACCGCCATGGTCCTTTCCCCCAGATACGAATAGAATTTCTCCTTTGTCGGAAGCACCAGCATAAACAGATAAATCAACAAAAATGAGATGCCATAACAAACCAGACGAATCAAGATCCCTTCCGCAGCCGACATTCCCAATTCCTCGTAAGAATACCGCCCATAAAAAATCTTTACAGGCAATTGTCTGTGATATCTGTCCGTAAACAAAAACAGCACCATACTCCCTATTATTCCAAGCGCGCACACATACCCTTTCCCGTTACGAAATCTGGCAAGCCACGCACTGTCAAACACTGTACCTGCCAGAAAAAACGGGAAAAAAAATACAATTCTTGGAATAGAAAGAAAATTTCCAATCCCCACCAGACCGATCAACAATCCCGCCGCCAATGAACACGGCAGATAATGCGGAATCTTCTTTACCACGGGCGCCATAAGACGCCATACACACAGCGCCATTAGATACCATAGAGAAAATTTCGGCCTCGCAAAATACAATTCCGTCTCCTTGTCCAGGATAAAAGTATACAGCAGGTAGTAAACTACTTCATATACAAAATACGGTATTACCAATCCACTGAGCAGCTTCCTGACCGACGGTACCTTCTTCGAAAAATATCCCGATATAAAGATAAATGCAGGCATATGAAACGCTACAATCCCCCACTTCAATTCAT
Source organism: uncultured Dorea sp. (assembly GCA_947564705.1). Classification (GTDB taxonomy): domain Bacteria; phylum Bacillota; class Clostridia; order Lachnospirales; family Lachnospiraceae; genus Sporofaciens. The sequence goes on from CANODD010000053.1 coordinate 5,744, forward strand.
ACAAAAATGGATTCTGATCATAACATGGCTCTATAAAATGACCGATTACTACCAATATGATTAAAAAAACTTTGTAATTATCAAAAAGATATTCCCTCTGTTTATGTTCCATTATTATCGCCTTCAATCCCCGCAAAAGAGACAGCAGAACTCTACTGTTTCTGCTGCCTCTTTTGTCTATTCTTGTTTTTATTTCTTCAAATATACATCGGCATAATTCACGCCTAATCCTAATGCTTTTTGATGACTATTTACATAGACGTCTATTCTGTTTCCCTTGATCGCCCCGCCGCAGTCTTCTGCCGTAAAGATATGGCCGCCGATGATAACCTGGGTTCCGTAAGGAATCACACTTGGATCCACCGCTATCGTCCTTCCCTCTACGACCGGAGCGCCGGTCGCCGTGATACCCGTTTCCACATCACAGCACAATTCACAAGAGCAATAATATGTCAGCTTGAACTTTCCGAGATTCAAACCATACATATCCTCCGTCGCATTAACCTCACCGATATTTCCTATCGAATAACCGTTATCGTCAAGAATACGTGTCGCCCATACGGCGTCTCCTTTTCTTAAGTCTGCCTGGACAATCCCCGCATTTGAACTCATTGCTTCAATTGTCTTACCTTCTCCTGCGTACATTACCACATGATGAATATAACCGTCCTTCGCATAGAAAATCAAATCTCCAGGCAAAGCGTCTTCTACCGGAATCTTCACCCCATACTGTGCCTGATCGCAGGCTACTCTTGGGAGTTCATATCCATACTGTTTATAGATACTCTGCACAAATCCCGAACAATCCGCTCCCTTCGTCAGGCTCGTACCGCCCCATACATATGGATTTCCGATAAACTGCGCCGCATATTCTATCATAGATTTTCGTATCTCGCCGCTTGGAATTCCAGGCTGGGTGGATGTCAACGTATAATAATACGCCATGTTTTCCTCAGGCTTTACGTTTTCCTTTGCCAGAGAATACTCCTGTTCACCCTTCTCCTTTACTGCTTTCGCCGACTCTTCGCCTGATACGATGGCACGGCTTTCTACAAATCCCCGAACATCTCCGGACTCTATATATATCCAGTCCTGATCTTTATCTTCAAGAATATAACACAATCCGCCGGAAGGAATTATACCTACCGTACGGCTATCCGTACTCTTATCTTCCTTAACCTCAACCTCTCCATCCGACGAAAGAGCATAATTCTTCTCTACCACTGTCTGGTTTACAGTCGCCCTCAGATATGTAAAAGCTTTATTCTCCTGGAATCGAACTAATTCTTCCGCCATAGGCGCTATACTTTCGATTCCCTTATACTCTGATTTCGTTTTTTTTGCCTTCTTTTTGGCTTTTTTCTGATATTTCTTCAACAGCTTGTCCGCTTTATCGCCCGTGAAAACATCCTTATCCTTTACAAAGCCTCTGACTTTACCGGATTCCACATAGTACCATCCGTCTTTTTCTTCTAATATGTACAGCAAACCATTCGAATCTATCCTTCCGATAATCCTGACCGTCTCTTTGTCAGCATCTTCTTCAACGGGTTGTTCACGAATCATGGTATCTTCTTTTGCAAATGCATACTTTCTGGCTACTGTCCAGAAACGAAAATTCTCTACGATCTCCGGAAGTTTTACAATCTGCTGGCTTGATATCAATTCTTCATTACTGATCTTCCCGGGCAGTATTTCCTCTGCTGCATTGTCTGTGTGATCTGAAGAAGCGTCGCTGACATCAGCTTCAGCCAAATCTGCCGATGCTTCTGTCTCCTCTGACACGCCGGCTCCCTCTTCTACGTCCACATTCTCCGCCCCGGCTGCATCTTCGGCGCCTGCCTCTTCGGCGGAAACTACCGAATCTGCATTCGCATCACTCTCATTCGAATTCTCCGAATCCGCCGGAATCTGCCCTATATCATCTTCATCCGGAGCCTTCGGACCCGTCGCAACCCCGTCTTCACCTTCCTCGCCCGGGTTATCCACGCCGTCGGATTCCCCGCCTTCGACTCCGTTATCCGGTTTCACGGCCGCATCTCCCTCGATTGGATTCTCAGGCGACCCTGTCTCATTCCCTGTATCCGGATTCTCCGGGTTGTCCGGAGTACCGGAGCCGTCTTCCGGTCCCGAATCCTCCGTTCCGGGGCCTTCCCCGCGTTCCATTGCTTTTTCTGCCAGTTCCCTCAGGCGCTCCCTCTCTTCCTCCGGCAAAGCCATACGTTCTTCTTCCGTCATACTCTCCCAGAGTCTTACTTCTTCCGCACGCTTTTCTGCCTCTGCCTTCAGACGATCCCTTTCCTCCTCCGGCAAAGCCATACGCTCTTCTTCCGTCATATCTTCCCAAAGTTTCGCCTCTTCACCTTCAGCCGCAATAACATGGCCCACTGAAAACGCTGTAACCGGTTCTATCGATGCCATACCCGCGATTAACACGCCTGACACGCCGACAACACATGCTCGTTTGATTAACTTTCTTTGACAATTCATTACATACCACTTCCTTTTATATTCTGCTATTCTACTACGCCTAATTCTTATATGTCAATCTATTTTCCTAATTATCACATATTATTGTACACACCTGATGATATGTTAACAATTGTCTGTCTCGCTGCCGCCGTGTCGTTTACATTCTCTGACATTACACACAGAATATATGGATTATTATCTTTAAAAACAATTGCCGCATCATTTTCTACACGATCCAACTCACCTGTCTTATTCGCCACCACAACTCCCTGCGGCACACCAGCGGGTATCTTTCCCCTTCTCTCTTGTTGTTTTAACAGATTCATCATATCTTCTCCATATGGAATCTCCCCCTGATAAACCCTCTTAAGAAACATGCCGCAATCTTTCACAGATGTATAATTTTCGCGGTCTGTTCCCGTCTCCAGCAGCATTCTTCCCATGTCAGAATCCGTATAACCATTTCTGCTGCAATATTCATTCACTACGGACCTTCCTGCCACAGGGTCCCCCTGCCCTAACATACTCGTTAACGTATTTGCAGCATCATTATCACTAACCGTAATCATTGATCTTAAAAGTCCGTCCACCGTTTCCTTTCCATTCTGGGTCGTCACAGCGTCATAATTTTCGTACACAGCTCCCATAATATAGAGCTTAATCAGGCTGGCAGCCGTCATTCTTCCACTGCCAGTCATCTCCTCCGCCTGGTCTGACAAACGGCAAGCATACACCTGCCACGTCTCTCCTGCTTCTAATTTTCCTGATATATTCGCTTGAATATTTTCCCGTACCGCGTCTATATTCACAGGCGCCGGAACCTCTCCGTCCGGCGAAGGAGATTCTGCTTCCGTGTTTTCTGCTGCTTGTTCCGCACCCTCCTCCACATTATCTACCGTCTCATCTTGCTTCATCTCAAGCTCTTCTCGATCATATATCATCTGTGCCCGTTTTTCTTCTAAGACCTGTATCTCTTCCTTCAAATCTTTTATCTGCCCTAATCTCTTTTTCTGATCTTGCTGTAAAAATACAAAACCCACCAAACAAAGCAATATTAGTATTAGTAAAATCAAGATCAATATCATTTCTCTTCCGGTATTCTTCTTCATCGCTCTTTCCCTGCTAATTTCCTGCAGCAAAATACTGATCGATACCATTTGCTATTCCCTGCACCATCTGTACCTGAAATTCAGCGTTCTGCATTTTTGTATCATCGCTTTGATTCGTCATAAATCCCATCTCCAGAATTATGACCGGTACCTTACTCCAGTTCGTACCCGACATATTATCCGCAAGCATAACTCCTCTATTCGAAAAGCCGCATGACTGGCAATATGCATTAATTACCGCCTCTCCCAACGCATAACTCTTATCATGCAATTGAGCAATATACGGATTCTCCGCAGACGGCGCCATAGTTAACGCTCCACTATCATCAGGATTCTCACTTCCATTAGCATGGATCCGAAGATAGATATCCGCTCCAAAATCGGCCGCCAGAAGAGCGCGTTCCCGGTTGCTGATAGCAGTATCGTTATCCTGCCTGGTAAGCATCACTTCGTAGCCCCGTTTCTGCAGCTCCATAGCAAGCTGTTTTGAAATCGTAAGATTTAACTCATATTCCGGTATTCCTGTGAATCTCCCCTCTGTTCCCTGCGTTGCCTTCGCTTTCATTTCCTGTGAACCGGGTCCAACTGGTTCCAGTTCACTCATATCAATATGATAACCCTGGTGACCGGGATCAATAGCTATCTTTTTCCCGTTTCCTTCCGCCGGCGTATCATTCTGCGCCGCTTCTGTTTCCGCCGACTCTGCCGCCTCTTCTTCCTGTTCTGATCCGCCTTGCTCTTTGTCTTGCTCTCCCATCTCCGTCATTGCCTGTTCTACTACGAAAGCTTCTTCCTTTTTTATGTCAAGTTCTAACGATTTTTTCTGTTCTTTCATCGCGGAGACCTCTTTTCGCATATCCAACGTCACTTTCACCTGGAAAAAAATACCGCCCAAAAGCGCCGCCGCTAACACTGCCAATATCCCTATCAACCACTTATGAATGATCTTCATCCTGATCTTCCTTTACATTTTCCATAAAAGGAGCTACATCTGCTTCTTGTATCTCTTACTGTTCCATAAAATCATATACCGCGCCGGATATTCTCGCTATAAATCTCTGGGCGCTGTAATTATCCGACAGATCTTCCGACATTACACATAATACAAACGTATCTCCGCCATATACAATCGCAGCATCATTCTCTACATCAGCTAATTCACCCGTCTTATTTCCCACGGTTACACCTGAAGGAATACCCGCCGGGATCTTACCCCTTCGCTGCTGTTGCTGCATATATCCAAGAACACGGGATGCTCCCTCCAGCTGACCGGCATTCGCCATCTTGAGATAATTGCAGCAATCATAGACCGATGTATAATTATCATCTGCGTCATTAGGCTGCAGCATCAGCCGTCCCATATGCGTATCGGAAAAACCATGGCTCGCACAATACTGATTCACCTTTGCCATTCCCGTCTGCGCATCTCCGCTTCCCAACCTGGACACCAGTGTATTGCAGGCAGTATTATCGCTGACCGTAATCATGACGCTCAACAAAGATTCTGTCTCTCCGCTATAAGACTCTTGCGCGCTGACAGCCTCGTAATTTTCATATACACATCCGGCAACATATAATTTGATCAAACTTGCCGCCTGCATCGGTCCACTATTGACCATAGCCATATCACTTTCATCTGCCCTTCCGGTGCAGACCGCAACTTTACCCCCTGCCTGATACTCCGTATTGATCAGATTCTGGAGTTCGTTCTGTATCTCCGATACTCCTGCGCGCCCTGTATCCGAAGAATCTTGTTCTGCCTGGGCTGCTTCCGAAGATACAGAATCTAACGGCTGCCCGGTATCTGCCGCGGGCTGTTCCTCAGATGACGAATCCTGTTCTGCCTGCGTAGCTTCCTTAGCTTGCTTTCTCTCCTCTTTGTCCTTGCCTCCGTCAACGGCTTCTGAGACATCTATCACACTTCCCTCGATCACGGATGCGTTTTTTCGGGTAACCTTCGCATCCGCATGCTGTTTGAAGATAATAACAGCTGTCAATGCCGCCAACTCCATCAACAATACAATAACTGCAAACGCGATCCATCTACGCCTCCTCATCCGTTACCTCCTGAGATATTCGCTGTTGACATAACCGGTATCCTTCAAAGCCGGCACATATACATACCAATATGTACCGCCTGACGAATCAATAACAATAACCTCCTGTCCATTCGCAATCTTGCCGATTTCATTGGCCGAATCGTAGGCCTGGGCATCACGAAGCGCAAGGTAACCGGAAGCAACATTTGCATAATATACATCCCTGTAGGGAGAAGCCGCGCTGCTGGTAGGTGAAACAAGATATTCGCTGTTCGTATATCCATATGCCCCAAGGCTGGGACTGTATACATACCAGTAAAGCTCGTTTGTCCGAATCGCCTGCACATAATCTCCATTATACATTTTGCCGATTTCATTCGACGTGTCAAACGCTTTCGCATTCCGAAGCGCAAGATATCCTTTTGCTACATTTACATAATATATCCCTTGATAATTCGCCGGTGGACTGCCGGCTCCCAATATATCCGCAGCAGACTGCCCGCTATTTGCCTTGTCATCCTCCTTTTTATCTTCTTTGGATTCCTCCTTAGCAGGCTCATCACTCACTTCGTCCTCAGACAGATTACTGCGCTCTACATAACCATATGCGCTTTCTTCTGCCGCATAAATATAAGAATATGTGTCGTCAGGCTTCGCTAAGACGATTACTTCATCCCCTCTTTCGACCATGCCAAGGGACGCACCGTCGGCGTCCGGCGTACTTAATATGGGCAGCGAATCCCCTTTCTTTATATTGACATACCTCGTTGCCGGCTCCATTACCGCGTCCTTTTTGTTGGTCAGATAGTGATAATCAATATAACCCGTCACTTCTTCGGCTTCTATGTACACCTTCCAGTAATTGCCCTCGCTTCTTTCAATCATGGAAACCTTTTCCCCATTGTCAAGCTTCGCAACGACTTTACTCTCTTTATCCGCTTCCTCGCGAACCTTCATAATCTCTTTGCAGCCCGTCACATAGTAATCTCCTATCGTCTCCACATTCTTATCGCCGTTCAGCACAAATTTCCAAACCAATATAAGAAGGACTGCTACTATAATTATAACTAAAATAATTCCGCCTATTATGATCGGCAGCATAACCTTATTTTTCTCTGGTTTTTTGTTCAATCCTTCTCCGACCGGAGGATTCGGATAAGGCGGCGTTCCAAAATCCATACGTCCATTCTGCTGTCCATACCCTCCTTGTTCCGAATATCCCCCTTGTCCCGAATATCCTCCCTGTCCTGAATATCCTCCCGGACCCGTATATCTGTCTTCTCCTGTATTCCTGCCCTGTTCCATATGACCTCCTAAAAAATGCCCGCCCGACCCATTGTTCACGGAAATAAGCCGGATTGTACCGGCACATTTATTATAAAGCAGTTATATTGAAAAGTCTAGTTAAAAATGCCCCGATCCACGAAGGGAGCAGGGCACTTTAAGTTATTCTCTCTCGCTATAATGATGCGCTTCTTCAAGCATCATATCTTTTACTTTCATCAGACGAATCTGTGAACTTCTCTCGTTCTCAT
>CANODD010000054.1 GCA_947564705.1 uncultured Dorea sp.
TGATGATGGAATCAATTTTAAGATCCTCTTGAAGTTTAGTTCTGATATAGGTCATATGTATTCCTCGCGATATCTTTCGGACTCGTAGCTATGCTACGAGAGAGTTTGTCTGTTCATATGATTCATTGTAACATAATTAGGATAATTGAACAAGAAGGGTAGACGATAATGTAAGCATTATTGTGCAGGTTATAATATAATACTAGTAAATAAGAAGAGAAAACGAGCATAATTGCTAAATGGAAAGGGACGATATGACAAATATCAAGGTCAATAGTGTAAAAATATGTTTTGATGAGGAGAATCTCAGATTCACGCTGTACAGAGACGGGACAGCATGGGAATGGAATCCATCCTATGAACCGTATTTGGAATATCAGGGAGGAAAGCTGAGATTCAAAGACGCCGTTTCCATCAGCCATGAACAGGTAGAGAATGGAGTTGGAACAGGAATACGCAGCAGGTATGAAGGATTTCGTATAGGAGAAGTAGAGATTCCTTATGTGTTTGAAACCTATGTATGGATTGAACGGACGACAGAGGATATTTATTTTGAATGGATACCGGTCTGTGAAGAGGGGCTTCGGGTTGACCGTGTATACTGGCCGGGAGAGATGGCATTCGAGGAGAAGAAGGAGAGCTGGCATACTCTTTTGAATCTTCAGCAGGGATTGTTGATTCCCAATACCTGGGATACAAAGCTGGGAGAGATCTTTTTTGGGGGATATTTTGGAACGGCAGGCGGATATATGCCCTGGTTTTCACAGATCAAGGAAGGGGAAGGATATCTGGCGCTGTGTGAGACTCCCTGGAATGCGGGGTATCAGGCGGAGCATCCGGCAGGGGGGCCATATACGCATGTAAATGTCTGGTTTGAGCCGAGCCTTGGCAGGATGGAGTACAGAAGAGTGATGCGTTACAGTCTGCTGGGGGATTGTGACTACAATGATATGTGTAAGAGATACCGCCGATATGTGAATGAACAGGGAAGGCTGCGTACTCTGAGAGAAAAGGCGGCGAGAGTTCCGCTGGTAGACCGGCTGGTCGGCTGTAGCTTCATACATACGGGTATCAAGACGAATGTCAGGGAAGATTCGGATTTTTATGATAAGGAAAACCCGGAGAAGAATAATCATCTTACCACTTTTGAGGAGAGAGAGGTACAGATGAGGGAGCTTCATAAAGCAGGGGTGAAGAAGCTCTATCTTCATCTGGACGGATGGGCGCAGCCGGGATATGATAACCAACATCCGGATTACACACCGGCATGTGAGGAGGCCGGCGGCTGGAAAGGGATGAGATCCCTTGTGGACGCCATGCATGATCTGGGGTATCTCTTTGGAATCCATGACCAGTACAGAGACTACTATCTGTCGGCGCCGAGTTTTGACGAAGACTATTCCTGCCGGCTGGTTGACGGAAGTATTCCGAAGCATCAGCGCTGGGCAGGCGGTCCCCAGTCCTTCTTGTGCGCGACTCAGGCCCCGTACTATGTGAGAAGGAATTTTGAGGAGCTGCGTAAGCATCAGGTGGAGCCGGACTGCGCGTACCTGGATGTGTTTACCTGTAATGAAGGGGACGAGTGTAATAATCCGAGACACAGGATGAGCAGAAGAGATTGTTATGAGGCGAGAAAGCTGTGTTTTGAATATCTGTTATCCCAGGGAATCCTGCCGAGCTCGGAGGAAGTGAGCGACTGGTGTGTGGAGAGCATGGTGTTCAGCCATTACGCTCCGTATGATTTCATGATGCGGGAACCGGGAAGTCCAAAGTATGGAATTCCGGTACCGTTGTTCAATCTGGTATATCATGACTGCCTGATTGAACCGTGGATGATGGACAGGGTCAGCGACGGGGAAGACTATATGTTATATGCCCTTCTGAACGGAGGAGCCCCTTATCTTTTAAGAGACGGAGCGTATCCGAATTTTGACGGTTCTTTTAAGACAGTGGGGTTAGGCTTAAGAGAAGATATCAGGAGATGCGGTATAGTCTGTGAATTACATGAGAGGGTTGCCGAATGCGAGATGGTGCGCCATGAGATGGTAGACGGTGATTACAGCGTCCAGAGGACGGTCTTCTCGGACGGAACTACAGTGACGGTTGATCTGAGGAAACAGACTTATCAAATCGTCTATGGGATAGACAGGGAGAGGGAAGAAAAGAAGATAGGATGAATTTATAGAAAAATCACAGATAAATTATAGAAAGAAGGGAAGAAAAGATGAGTAAACCAGTGAAAGTAGCTATTGCAGGACTGGGAAACAGAGGAAGGGAGACCTATGCGAAGTCGGCAGAGCTTCATCCGGACAAGATGGAGATCGTAGCCGTTGCGGATATTGACAGTGAAAAGGTCAGGCTTGCGGCAGAGAAATTCAATGTGCCGAAGGAAGCATGTTTTTCCAGCGCCGAAGAGATGCTGAAGCAGGAGAAGCTTGCCGACGTCATGATCATTGCAACCCAGGACCGGCAGCATGTGGCGCATGCGGTGGAGGCGCTTGAGAAGGGCTACCACCTGCTGCTTGAAAAACCGGTATCGCCGGAGCTTGAAGAATGTAAGAGACTTGCGGAAGTGGCGAAACGCTGCGGGCGCAAAGTAGTAGTGTGTCATGTACTCCGCTATACTCCGATCTATCAGAAGGTGAAGGAACTGCTGGATTCCGGTGTGATCGGAGACGTGGTATCCATCATGGCTTCGGAAAATGTGGGATGGTTCCATCAGGCGCACAGTTTCGTTCGCGGAAACTGGTCGAATTCTAAGGAGACGAGTCCGATGATCCTGCAGAAATGCTGCCATGACATGGATCTGTATCCCTGGCTTGCGGGAAAGACCTGTGAATCCATTACTTCTTATGGAGATACTTATCTCTTTAAGAAGGAGAATGCGCCGGCAGGGTGCGCGAAGAGATGTCTGGACGGATGCAAAGTAAAGGAAGAATGTCCGTTTGATGCGGAGAAGATCTATATGGACCTGAAGGGAGTGGGTTATCGCAGGGGAAACAGGCGCTGGCCTCTGGATGTCCTGGTGCCGTCAGGACCGACGGAAGAGAAGCTTATGAATGAGCTGAGAGAAGGAAGATATGGAAGATGTGTATACCATTGTGATAACGACGTGGTGGATCATCAGGTAGTGAATATGCAGATGACAGACGGTACTACCATGAGTTTTACGATGTGTGCCTTTACGCCGGATACCACCAGGTATGCCAGATTCATGGGTACCAAAGGCGAGATTCGGGTAGATATGACAGGAAAGCCGGAAGAATGTGAACTCAGCGTACATCGGTTCGCGGCAGATATGCCGGTAGAGTACATAGATGTCGCGGGTCTTGCAGAAGATTTTTCAGGCCATGGCGGCGGAGACGACCGTATGGTGGTCGAATTCCTGGATATGGTAAGCGGCGAGAAGGAGGAGAGCTCCTATGTGACGTCTCTGGAACGCTCTCTGGAAAGTCATTACTGCGCGCTGGCGGCAGAGTATTCCAGGACGCACGGCGGCTGTCCGGTGAAGATTGCCGAGTTCGCGAAATAACAGGATATGTATGTCTTCCGGTAGTATGCCTTGTGTCCGTACGGGTAGAAAAGAACAGCACGGGAAGGCTTCATATAGAAACTTATTATTAATTTATCATTATGAAAGAAGGAGTGAAGATTATGAAGAAGAATCTGAAGAAACTGGCAGCCCTTGGACTGTGTGCGGCAATGGGTGCGACGATGATTACAGGATGCGGCGGTTCCGGAGACGGTGGTTCCGGAGACGGCGGTTCCTCAGGCGGCTCTTCCGGCGGAAAGACAGAGCTGGCGTTCGGTATCTGGGACGAGAACCAGAGACCTGCTATGGAACAGTTGGTAGAAGCTTATGAGAAGGAGCATGACGACGTCAGCATCGAGATTCAGCTTACACCGTATAAGGGCGGAGAGTACTGGACCAAATTAGAGGCGGCAGCAGGCGGCGGCAAAGCGCCGGACGTATTCTGGCTGAATGTGCTCCATCTGGATTCCTATGTGGACGGAGGCATCCTGGCAGATATGACGGATGCGATCGCAGAATCTGATATCAACGACGCGTTCCCGGAAGCACTGGTGAACAACTATGTTCGCGACGGCGTAAATTATGCGGTTCCGAAGGATTTTGATACCAATGCATTGTGGTACAATAAAGAGATCTTTGACGCGGCAGGAGTGGATTATCCGACGGATGATATGGCATACGAAGATCTGGTAAAGACGGCGGAGGATTTAAAGGCGGCAGGACTGGAAGACGGCGTATATCCGTTTGCGTGCCCGGTTGATTTCCAGACCTGGTATTATCAGACCGTATATGCTAACGGCGGCTATATCCTGAATGATGATAAGACAGAGACAGGATATGATGATCCTAAGACACAGGAAGGAATCCAGTGCTGGATCGACATGATCGATAAAGAACTGTCTCCTGGTTCCGCAGCGCTTTCCGAGACATCCGCGGACGCTATGTTCGAGGGCGGACAGCTTGCCATGAATTTCGCAGGTTCTTATATGGTTCCTGAGTATGCCGGAAACGACGCGATCTCAGACAAGATCGACTGTGTAGAGATCCCGACCTTCAACGGTGTGGAAGACAACTGTATCAATGGTCTCGGATACGCGGTATTCGAGGGAAGCAAGAACAAAGACGCAGCGATTGAATTCGCAATCTGGCTCGGAAGCGAAGAAGCTATGAAGATCCAGGGAGAGACCGGCGTCGTTATCTCTGCAAGAACAGACGCACAGCATTATTTTGCAGACGCAAACCCGGATTATAATCTGGCAGCATATACGAACCACGCAGACAGCGCTTATCCGCTTCCGGTATGTATGGTAGCAGCAGAGCTCTATGACCTTGAGGCGACCTATCTTCAGAAGGCATACAACGGCGAGGAGTCTCTTGAGGACGCTTGTAAGGAACTGAAAGCAGAGGCGGACGCATTACTGGCCAAATAGCAAGGACTAAGTGGGTGACGATATGGCTGAAAGTAAAGTAAGAACAGGCACGGTGAAAAAAAAGGCGAGTAAACGCGCGAAAAAGGACTGGGTTGCGGCATACATATTTATTGCGCCGGTTACCCTGGGACTTTTGGTATTCTATATCTGGCCGTTTATTCAGAATGTCTGGTTCAGTTTTAATGAAGTAAATAAATTTAATATGACGTCCTTCGTCGGAATGCAGAACTATACCGAGATGGTACAGGATAAAGAGATGTGGACGACTTTCGGAAATACGCTGAAATACGTAATATGTACGGTGCCGGTGGGATTGTTCCTGTCTATCTGTATCGCGGCGCTTCTGAATTCCAAGATAAAAGGAACGTCCGTCTATCGTACCTTATATTTCCTTCCGTCCGTAACCATGGCAGCGGCTGTTGCCATGGTGTGGAAATGGATCTACAATGAGAAGATGGGTATCTTAAACAGTGTAATCCGCGGGATGGGCGGCAAAGGAGTGGGCTGGCTAACCGATCCAAAGATTGCGCTCTATATGATTATGATCGTCGGTCTGTGGATGACGGTAGGATATAACATGATCATCCTTCTGGCCGGCATGCAGGGGATCTCAAAGTCCTACTATGAAGCGGCGGCGATCGACGGAGCCGGTTCCATGCAGCAATTTTTCAAGATTACGATACCGATGCTGACGCCGACGATATTCTTCGTAATGATCACGTCTATCATCAGCGGATTCCAGGTATTTGACGTAGTCTACATGATGATCGGAAAGACGAACCCGGCCTATACGAGTACGCAGACGGTGGTAATGCTGTTCTACCGCCAGGCGTTCGATTACGGCCATAAGGGTTATGCGGCGGCAATCTCGATCCTGATCTTCGCGGTTATCATGCTGGTAACGGTCGTTCAGCTTTGGGGACAGAAGAAATGGGTGAATTACGATTAGAAGGGAGGAAGCAGTATGAAAAGTAAATCAAATACAAAGAAATTATTTATACATCTGGCGCTTCTTCTTGGAGTCGGAATCACGGTATTTCCATTTTTGTGGATGGTGCTCACATCTTTTAAGACGGTGGGAGAAGCCATGCAGATACCGCCAACATTTTTCCCGAAGAAGTTTTTGACGGATGCTTATACACAGATTATATCGGCCTTGCCTTTCGCGAGGGTATACTTGAACACGATTATATCTACGGTAGTGACGACGGTGATACAGGTATTGTTCTGTTCCATGGCGGCGTATGCATTTGCAAGGATTGAATTTCCGTTCAAGAACGCGATATTCGTGCTGTTATTGTCGGTTTTGATGGTGCCGGGGCAGATATTCCTGATCCCGCAGTACCAGATTATTCAGAAGCTGGGATTATTGGACACGATACCGGCGTTGTTCCTGCCGAACTTATTCAGTGCGTTCGGAACCTTCCTTTTGCGGCAGTTCTTCATGTCGCTGCCTAAGGAGCTTGAAGAAGCGGCGCTTCTTGACGGATGTAACCGTTATCAGATCTTCTGGAGGATCATGCTTCCGCTGACCAAGCCGGGAATCGTATCACTGGTTATCTTTACGGCGAAGTTTGCGTGGAATGACTTTATGTGGCCTTTGATCGTTAATACCTCTCCGAAGATGATGACGCTGGGTCCGGCGCTGTCAACGCTTCAGGGACAGTATACGACCAAGTATCCGATGCAGATGGCGGGTGCTGTTATGGCGGTTATCCCGATCATCGTACTGTTCTTCATCTTCCAGAAGCAGTTTATCGAAGGTGTGGCGCAGTCCGGAATCAAGGGTTAGACGGAATATGGAATGTCATTGGGGAAGAGGATTAAATAGATAATATAGAGAAATTACGGGGAGAAGGGTAAAAACTTCTCCCTTGTTTTATGCACAGCCCCGTGCAGAGGAAGCATGCCGCTAAGGCGGCGCACGGGGCGCGCGGCGGGTAGGAAAAAGACTTCCCTACTCGATTGCACAGCCCTGTTGGTCTTTTGGTTCGTATTTGCGAAATATACGGTCGAAGAAGATGCAGAAAGTAAATGCGACGACGGAATGTCCGCAGATTCCGCTGATTATGACGACGAGGGCAAAGGTGGCGGAGGAAACCGTACATAAGTACAGGATAACGCCGCTTAGGACGAGCATAATCACGGTATAGGGCAGGAAGCCGATAATCATACATGCAGAATTCTTAAAAGCCTGCCGGGTGCTGCATACAAAGTGTGAGATCACCGGAAAGATATAGAGGAATATGCAGAAGAGAATTCCGCACATAACCCATAAAAATATCCGGACTACGGCAAATACCACAGTGTCCTGGGAATTAATGATATAAAAATCCATCCCAAGAAGAACGGCCGCCAGAAGCAGAAGAATCCAGACGAGGGTAGCCTGCTTAAAGTTCTGACGGAAAGCTTTGAAAAAATTCTGCCAGATATACGGATCTTCGCCCCGGAGGATTTTTAAAGATACGTAGTATAAGGCGCTTAAGGATGCGCCTGCGGTAATGACCGGGATGCTGAAAAGTATGAAGAGCAGGTTCAGCAGTACCAGGTCGAAGATCTTGGAGATAAACTGCATGATTGGATTGTCGATATTAAATAAGCGGTTCATTGTCTGCCTTTCTTGATATTGGTACTTTAAATATTGTTCAGATTATGATATATAAGACAGTATAAAGGATGTGGGCCGGAAAAGCAAACTAATTATTAAGATGATCGAGCAGCAGGAAAAGCAGATGGCCGGCAAATAAGCACGGAATCTCAGGAGGTAAGGATGGAGGAGACAAGAAAGAACAAGAAGGAAGAGGATATTGTGAAAGAGACGTGGGGGTCTATGACGGCAGGGAAGAAGATTGAGTATCTGTGGATGTATTATAAGGGATGGCTTGCCGGGGCGGTCTGTGTGGTGCTGGCAGTCTGCCTCGGGGTGACGATGTATAAAGGGAGGCATACCAACGTATTCCTGAACGTGATAGTGGTCGGTGGAGATAACCTGAAAGCAGAGTGGCTTGCGGAAGAATTCTCCCAATATGCAGATATCGACGGGAAGGAGGGAATCATACGGGTCCGTGCCAATATACCGGACGACGGAGGCGGCATGACGAGTACGACGGCTCTTACGACGCTGATGGGGGCAGGGGCAGTAGACGTATTGATCTGTCCGGAAAGGGTCTATGAAGAATATGGAAGTCAGGGCGGTTTCCAGGATATGGGAGAAGTTCTGGGGGAACGGGCCGGGGACTATGGCGAAGCCGTACTGGACAGCGGGGTGTGCTTAAAAGGCGGAAATATTCTGGAACAGGAGGAGATGGTCGCTTATGATAAGGTCTATGCGGCACTTCCGGTCAACGGTCAGAATCAGGAAACGGCGGCGCGTTTTATAGAATACCTGCTGCAGTAAGGCTTAAGTTTATATTTGGAAATTATGACGGAAACTAATTGGAAATACTTGACGAATACTGGTAAAACCAGTAAAATATTATGTGCGACTTAGAAAAATTTTTAGTTTTTAGGAGGTCATGACAAATGGCAAAATGGGTTTATATGTTCAAAGAAGGTAACGCAACCATGAGAAATCTTCTTGGTGGCAAAGGCGCGAACCTTGCTGAGATGACGAGCTTGGGACTTCCGGTACCGCAGGGCTTTACGATCACGACAGAGGCCTGTACACAGTACTATGAAGACGGAAGAACGATCAACGACGAGATCATGGGGCAGATCATGGAAGCCGTTACGAAGATGGAAGAGATCACGGAGAAGAAGTTCGGTGATAAAGAGAATCCGCTGCTCGTATCCGTGCGTTCCGGAGCAAGAGCATCCATGCCGGGTATGATGGATACTATCCTGAATCTTGGTCTGAATGAAGATGTTGTGGAGACACTGGCAGAGAAGTCCGGCAATCCTCGCTGGGCATGGGACTGCTACAGAAGATTCATCCAGATGTATTCCGACGTAGTTATGGAAGTAGGTAAGAAATATTTTGAAGAGCTGATCGACAAGATGAAAGAAGAGAAGGGCGTTAAGCAGGATGTTGAGCTTACGGCTGATGATCTGAAAGCACTTGCAGGACAGTTTAAGGCAGAATATAAAGAAAAGATCGGAACAGACTTCCCGTCTGACCCGAAGGAGCAGTTGATGGGCGCCATCAAGGCTGTATTCCGTTCATGGGACAACCCAAGAGCAAACGTATACCGTCGTGACAATGATATCCCATATTCATGGGGAACCGCTGTTAACGTACAGTCTATGGCATTTGGAAACATGGGCGACGACTGCGGTACAGGCGTTGCATTTACCCGTGACCCTGCTACAGGCGCGAACGGTCTGTTCGGCGAATTCCTGACCAATGCACAGGGCGAGGACGTAGTTGCAGGCGTACGTACACCGATGCACATCTCCGAGATGGAGCAGAAGTTCCCAGAGGCATTTGTTGAGTTCAAGAAGGTATGTGAGACGCTTGAGAATCACTACAGAGACATGCAGGATATGGAGTTTACGGTAGAGCACGGAAAGCTTTACATGCTGCAGACACGTAACGGTAAGAGAACGGCTCAGGCTGCTCTTAAGATTGCCTGTGACCTTGTAGACGAGGGCATGAGAACAGAAGAAGAAGCTGTTGCAATGATCGATCCTCGTAACCTTGATACACTGCTTCATCCGCAGTTCGACGCTGCCGCTCTGAAGGCTGCTACACCGATGGGCAAGGGACTTGGAGCATCTCCGGGCGCTGCTTGCGGTAAGATCGTATTTACGGCAGAGGATGCTGTTGAGTGGCATGCAAGAGGCGAGAAGGTCGTTCTGGTACGTCTTGAGACATCACCGGAAGACATCACAGGTATGAAGTCTTCTCAGGGAATCCTGACCGTACGCGGCGGTATGACAAGCCATGCAGCCGTTGTTGCCCGTGGAATGGGTACATGCTGTGTATCCGGATGCGGCGACATCGCTATGGATGAGGAGAATAAGAAGTTTACACTGGCAGGAAAGGAATTCCACGAGGGAGACGCTATCTCTATCGATGGTACGACAGGTAACATCTATGACGGAATTATTCCTACCGTTGACGCTAAGATCGCCGGAGAGTTCGGAAGGATCATGGCATGGGCGGACAAGTACAGAAGACTGAAAGTCCGTACCAATGCAGACACACCGACGGACGCTAAGAAGGCTGTTGAGCTCGGTGCAGAGGGTATCGGTCTTTGCCGTACAGAGCATATGTTCTTTGAGGAAGACAGAATCGCTGCATTCCGTGAGATGATCTGCTCCGATACTGTAGAAGAGAGAGAAGCAGCCCTTGAGAAGATCCTGCCATATCAGCAGGGAGACTTCGAGGCTCTCTATACAGCGCTGGAAGGCAATCCGGTTACTATTCGTTTCTTAGATCCGCCGCTTCATGAGTTCGTTCCGACAGAGGAAGAAGATATCAAGAAGCTGGCAGACGCTCAGGGCAAGACTGTAGAGCAGATCAAGACTCTGATTGATTCTCTCCATGAGTTCAACCCGATGATGGGACATCGTGGATGCCGTCTTGCGGTTACTTATCCTGAGATTGCGAAGATGCAGACAAAGGCTGTTATCCGTGCAGCGATCAATGTGAAGAAGGCTCATCCGGACTGGGCGGTTAAGCCGGAGATCATGATCCCGTTGATCGGCGATATCAAGGAGCTTAAGTATGTGAAGAAGTTTGTCGTTGAGACTGCAGATGCAGAGATTGCGGCGGCAGGCATCGAGCTTGAGTATGAGGTAGGTACGATGATCGAGATCCCAAGAGCTGCTCTTACGGCAGACGAGATCGCGAAGGAAGCTGATTTCTTCTGCTTCGGTACAAACGACCTGACACAGATGACATTTGGTTTCTCACGTGATGACGCAGGTAAGTTCCTGGAAGGATACTATGATGCTAAGATCTACGAGAACGATCCGTTCGCGAAGCTTGACCAGACAGGTGTTGGTAAGCTGATGGAGACTGCGATTAAGTTAGGTAAGCCTTCTAATCCGGCGCTTCACATCGGTATCTGCGGCGAGCACGGCGGAGATCCAAGCTCTGTAGAGTTCTGCCATAAGATTGGTCTGGATTATGTATCCTGTTCACCATTCCGTGTACCGATCGCAAGACTTGCGGCGGCACAGGCGGCGATTGCAAACAGGTAAGTAATGAGTGAAAGTTAGTAATTAAAAGACGCCCTTATCTTTGGCTTTTGTTAGAGATAGGGCGTTACATGAAATAAGTATTGTCTATAATAGTGTGAAGTTTGAAGAAGGCAGGAAAAAGATTCCTGCCTTTCTTTAGTTCTGGCTCAGACCGTCAATATAAGCATTCAGGAGCGTTTGCTTACTCTGTGGCAGTGCTCTGTATTTGTTTATCAGTTCATCTTCATCCGGAGTGAGGTTGTCGTCTTTCAACGGATACAATTCAAAGTCAAAGAAATCAGATAGGGAGATATTCAGTCCTTTGCACAGCTTTTCTAAGGTGCCGACTGTCGGACAGGTACGTCTGTGTATGATATTGTTGAGACTGGAGTAAGGCATGCTTGATTCTTTAGCAAGCCTGTACATAGTGAAATGCTTCTTTTCGCAGAGGTATTCAATACGTTCGAAGACCTTATCTTCTATGGTTGTTTTTGCTATGCTTGTCTCTGTAGTTTCTCTCATTGATATCACTCGCTTTCATCATAATAACTCCAGTATATGTAATGTGAAAAATAAAAATTAGACCGCATGTTGGGTGATATATTGACAAATATATCAATATAGAGTTATAATCTATGAGATAGTACACAAAATATGCAATATGGAGGATGAGACCAATGAAGAACATGAAAAAGTGGAAACGTCTCATGGCAGTCGGAATGTGCTCTGCTATGGTGTTTTCAATGTCTGTGGGTGTATCTGCCACTGAAAACCAAGATATGGAAGAAACAACTGTTGTGGAAACCGAGAAAGATGAGGAATCAATCGCTGAGGGCGAAGATGTCTTGAAGGGGGATTCTGGAGTTAGTACGAATGTAAATGATGAGTCCGTTCAGATTGATGAGGGTATGCTAGGAGAAGCCGAAGAAAAAAAGAGTGATCCGGAGAGTGAACCGGAACCTGTCGCAGAGATAGCAGAAACACAGGAAAACAGCGAAGAGTTGCCGATCGTAGAATGGAACAATAATTTTACCGTAAGCCATGGCAAGGGAAACGTAGTCGGGTATAGTGTTGAATTGGGTGATGAATGGAAATTAATTACCGCTAATTCGGGCAAAGAGCCTTCAAACTTTAAAAAATATATTAATGGCGCATTAATGGATTCAGGAGTAGTATATGGTGAGTATATTTTCTCGACGTCATTTGAATCTCAGGATGTAATGGGAGAGGCGATTGAGATTACATATGAAATTGATAGATTAGAGCATTATAGCAACGGCAAGGCGGATGGTATCGCCAAAGATGTGCGCATCTCCTTTAAAACAGAGGTGGAAGAAAGTGAAGGAAAACCATATGTTCTGCCGACAGTTCTTGACTATGACGGTACTCAGGAATTGGTATTCAAGTTTAAAGATGGGACTGGGGATCATGCCATTAAGGAGATTACAAAGGTTGTATTTTGTGCTGATTCCGGTATGTCTTTTTGGGTAGGAGACGCAGGCTCTTTTACTTATGATATAGATGCAGGTACGGTGACAGTGAAACGCCAAGTAGTGAATAATGCTATGAATCAGAATCCGTTTCAAAGTATCAGAGGTTAATTATGTTGTCGATAAGTGGGCGTCTGATGGAGATAAGCCAGAGTTTATAAATACTTCTCGTGAGTTTGACGGTACTCAGGATATGGTCTTTAACTTCAAGAACGGTACCGGTGACAATGCTATTGTATCTGTGGAACAAGTCCTCTTTAATATTAAAGAGCAGAATAATGCTGATGAAAATGGCAGCTATTTAGCAT
>CANODD010000055.1 GCA_947564705.1 uncultured Dorea sp.
TACGATCTGTCCCCCCTCTACTCTGCCTAATACACGAAGCGGCTCCTGTTCGCTTTTCTCTTCTTCCCCGCCTATATAGGGAATAATATTCTCCACCATCTCCGGCCAGTCTTTGAATGTCTTTCCTGCGCCTGAGATCGCCTGATAAGTCGTCGCGATCACTTCCGTCGGCTCAAACTCCTTCCATGCAGCCAGGCACGGCGCATAGCTTTGAATCGAACAGTTCGGCTTTACCGCGATAAACCCTCGTGTCGTTCCAAGACGCTTCTTCTGATCTTCAATCACCGCAAAATGATCGGAATTGATCTCCGGCACCACCATCGGTACATCCGGCGTCCACCGATGCGCGCTGTTGTTCGACACAACCGGCGTCTCGGTCTTCGCATATTCCTCTTCGATCGCTTTGATCTCATCCTTTGTCATATCTACGGCGCTGAACACAAAGTCAACGGTCGCCGCAACCTTCTCTACTTCATTGACATTCCATACTGTCAGCTTCTTTACTCCCTCCGGCATCGGCGTCGTCATCTTCCAGCGGTCTCCTACCGCTTCCTCATAGGTCTTTCCCGCAGACCTCGGGCTTGCAGCTACCGTCACCACCTCAAACCACGGATGATTCTCAAGCAGTGAGATAAAACGCTGTCCAACCATCCCCGTTGCTCCTAAAATACCTACTCTTAATTTCTGTTCCATAATTCATCTACTCCTTTTACCATTCATTACTGCTTATTTATCAGACATCAATCTTCTTTTGTCATTCATTACTGCTTATATCAGCCATCAATCTTCTTAACCGGATAGCGTCTTACCGCACTATATCCGCGCTCTTATCGGAACGTCTTTATATTAATACTCATCCAGATATTTCCTGCAGGCGGCGATCTCCGCCTCCATCGCCGTCTTCCCGGGCGCCCCGGCTGTAATCCGTTTATTCACACAGGTTTCCATACTGATCGCGTCATAAATATCCTCTTCAAAAACCGGTGATATCTTCCGATATTCCTCAAGCGGCAGATCATCAAGCGCCGCATTCTTCTCGATACAAAGAAGAACCAACTGCCCCACGACGCCGTGCGCATCCCGGAACGGCACGCCGTGGTTCACCAGATAATCCGCCGCATCCGTGGCGTTGGTAAATCCATGTTTCGCACTGTCTTCCATCTGCTCCTTCTTGAAATTCATAGTCCTAAGCATTCCGGTGAATAAGACAAGGCATCCCTTCGCCGTATCAATCGCATCGAACACCCATTCTTTATCCTCCTGCATATCCTTATTATATGCAAGCGGAATTCCCTTCATCGCAACCAGGAGAGCATTCAGCGCCCCATAGACACGACCGGTTTTTCCGCGGACTAGCTCTGCGATATCCGGATTCTTCTTCTGGGGCATGATACTGCTCCCGGTACTATAAGCGTCGTCAATCTCCACAAACTGGTATTCATTGGAATTCCAGATTATCACCTCTTCGGAAAAGCGGCTCAAATGCATCATCATAATCGAAAGCGCCGACAATAATTCCAGAAGATAATCCCGATCCGATACTCCGTCCATACTGTTTCTCGTCGGACCTTCGAATCCAAGCAGACTCGCCGTATAATCCCGGTCCAAAGGATAAGTCGTTCCCGCCAGGGCGCCGGAACCTAACGGACAAGTATCCATCCTGTCATAGATCCCCACAAGTCTCTCATGATCCCTCCGGAACATCTCAAAATACGCCCCCATATGGTGTGCCAGCGTAACCGGCTGCGCTTTCTGAAGATGTGTAAATCCCGGCATATAAGTGTCCACATTCTCTTCCATAATCGTAAGAATCGAAAGAAGCAGCTCCCTGACTAATTGATTTAAGATATGCACCTCATCCCTGGCATAAAGCTTCATATCCAACGCCACCTGGTCGTTGCGGCTTCGTCCAGTATGCAGCTTCTTTCCCGGTTCTCCGATCCGGTCGATCAACGTCGCCTCCACGAAGCTGTGTATATCTTCATATTGATCCGTAATCTCAAGTTTTCCGCTTTCAACGTCGCTTAAGATCCCCTCCAATCCGTTCACAATCTCATCCTTCTCGGTTCCTGTCAGGATTCCCTGCCTCGCCAGCATCATCACATGCGCGATACTGCCCCGGATATCCTGGGCATAGAATCTCTTATCAAAAGAGATCGACGCGTTAAATTCATATACTAACCGGTCTGTTTCTTTGGTAAAACGGCCGCCCCATAACTGTGCCATATTTTTCCATCTCCCTTATATGCTTTTTCTTTCTCTCTCTATCGCTATCTCTCTATCTCTCTATCTCTCTATCTCTCTATCTCTCTATCTCTCTCTATCTCTATCTATCTCTATCTATCTGCTTCTTTACTGCTTATATACACACCGGATATTTTCCAAAACAAAACATTAAGATTCTAACCTACGCCCTTCGTGACGCCGGCACAGAGAACTCACATCCGCAATAATCCTGCCGGTACAGATCATATTTCTTTGACAATTCAATCGAACGCTTATAACCGTTCTTCTTCTTAAAATCAGATACCAGATACTCTACCCCGTATTCCTCGGAAAGCCTCATCCCGATCTCATTCAGCTTAGCCGCGTTCTTAAGGGGGCTGATGCTTAAAGTAGTCGTAAAATAATCAAATCCGCACTTCTTCGCAACCTCTGACGCTTCACGAAGTCTCAGTTCATAACATCGAAAGCACCGCTCTTTGCCTTCCTTCACATGCTCCAGACCCTTCGCCATCTCATAGAAACGATCACTGTCATAATTCCCTGCCATAAACGCAACCGGATACCGGGTCTTCATCTGCGTAATCAAGGTCTGCTGTTCCAGAATACGCTTCGTGTATTCGCTCTCCGGATAAATATTCGGATTATAATAGAACACGGTAATTTTAAAATAATTACTCAGATATTCTATAACATAACTGCTGCAAGGCGCACAGCAACTGTGCAGTAAGAGACTTGGCACCTTTTCCTGCTTTTCAAGCCGCTCAATCAATTTATCCAACTCTTTCTGGTAATTCATGGAATCTCTTTCCTCCAAAGACATCTCAACTCCGCCGACAGACTGAGTTTTCAGACAGTCCGCCGAACCTTCTGCTCCACAATGTCGGACTCTGTCTGCTTATGTATACTTTTGCATTATAACCGCTTTCTTTACTTCTGACAAGATGAATCCGTCACGAAATCCCGATATTTACATAAAATAATGTAATCATTCAATTTTTGGCTGCGAGGAAACTGCACCACAGTGACTTTAAGCTGAATCATGACAAAAACACAGGAGGTTTCTATGGAACAAGTTCTAGAACTCAAACACATCCATTATGCCTACCATACCCTGGACGGCGAGACTCCCGCTCTTACGGACATATCTTTTGCACTGAACAAAGGCGAATTCGTCTCCATCGTGGGTCCGTCCGGATGCGGCAAATCTACCTTACTCTCACTAATCTCCGGGCTCCTGGAACCAGAGAAAGGTCTGATTAAAATTAATGGAAAATACTTAAAAGAAAGTACCACGAACGTAGGCTATATGCTTCAGCACGACGAACTTTTTGAATGGCGTACCATATACAATAACGTAATCCTGGGTCTTGAGATCCAGCACATGCTGACTGCCCGCACCAGGGAACGGGCCCACGACCTGTTAGACCTCTATGGTCTCCGCCAATTCGAATCCTCGCACCCTTCTGAATTATCCGGAGGCATGCGGCAGAGAGCCGCCTTGATCCGAACCCTGGTATTAGAGCCTGACCTTCTGCTTCTGGATGAACCCTTCTCCGCTCTTGATTATCAGACGCGCCTGACCGTCGGCGACGACATCGGCCAGATCATCCGCAAAGAAGGAAAATCCGCCCTCCTTGTAACCCATGACCTGTCGGAAGCCATCTCCCTGGCTGACCGCGTCATCATCCTTTCCGGCCGTCCGGCGACCATCAAGCAGACCATCCCGTTGATCTTCGACCTTGACGCAGACACACCGCTGAACCGGCGCAACGCCCCGGAATTCAAGACATATTTTAATCTGATATGGAAGGAGTTGAACACAGATGAATAATCTGTCGGCAGAACAAAAGAAATACCTGCTCATGCACCGCAGGCATAAACGAATCGTCAGTATATCCCGAATACTGATCCTTCTGAGTTTTCTGTTTGTATGGGAATTTACCGCCAATGTGGGAATCATTGATTCCTTTATTTTCAGCAGTCCCTCTAAGATCGCGCTTTGTTTCTTCGGAATGCTCATGGATAAAAGTATATTCCTCCATCTCGGGGTGACACTGTTCGAAACTATCATAAGCTTCCTGCTTGTGATTGCCATCAGCATTCTGGTGGCAGTCGCCCTGTGGTTCAGCAGCAAGCTCTCCGAGATTCTGGACCCCTATCTCGTCGTACTGAACAGCCTGCCAAAATCCGCATTGGCGCCGCTTTTAATCGTATGGCTGGGAGCAACCAAGACAACTATAATCGTAGCCGGAATGTCGGTCGCCATCTTCGGAAGCATCTTAAGCCTGTACACCAGCTTTACCGTCGTAGATCCGGGTAAAATCAAGCTGATCTACACACTGGGGGGCAATCGGTTCCACGCGCTTTCGAAAGTAGTACTGCCAAGCTCCATTCCGGCGATCATCAGTAATATGAAGGTAAATATCGGACTCTGCCTGGTGGGCGTGATCATCGGAGAATTCCTTGCCGCAAGAGACGGGCTCGGATATCTGATCATATACTCCAGTCAGGTATTTAGACGGGATGGCATTCTGATACAATCTACTACTTCATCTTATATTTCCCAAATGCTTTCTCTTCATCCAGATGTACGTCCCGAAAAAATACCACAAGCCAGATAATAACTGCTGCAATTGCCCCATTCTTTGACGCAGTCAGCTCAGT
Organism: uncultured Dorea sp.; assembly: GCA_947564705.1. Lineage (GTDB taxonomy): Bacteria > Bacillota > Clostridia > Lachnospirales > Lachnospiraceae > Sporofaciens. The sequence continues at coordinate 4,891 of CANODD010000055.1, forward strand.
CAAGAGGCATCCGCTCCCCAGAATGACCGCCCACAGGATAAACGCATTTCTCTGATCCTTACTCATCCTCTCTCTGTCGTACTGCTTTCTCTGCTCCTTCGGCATCGTATTAAACCCGGAGATTAAGATAGCCGCTTTCCCCTTCAGGAGGGCAAATAAAAGCGCCATTCCCCAGAAAATAATACTCATCACGCCGCACATCGCTGCCCATCTTTCCATACGCTTCTCCCTTATTTAATATAAAAACCGCCCACCTTCATATCCTCGTCAAAGGATATCGTAAACTGAGCCTTACGTTTCTCATACTTTACTTTTACCACAGCAACCGCAAATTCCTGCTCTGTATCTTTGTCTTTACTTCCGGTGACGGCTTCCTTATCAAATTCCTCAAAGGCGCCAAGCTCTTCTATGATCGGAAGTATCTGTTCTGTCATCATCTCCTTGCCCGCCATACTCTTCATCGTAGAATTCCACTTCTCATCCACAAGCGTGTCCACATCCTGGTCATTCAGGATTTCTATCACTTCTCTGGCAGCCTCCTTCACTTCCTCCTCATTGAATTTGTCCGAAAGCTTCTGACTCCCGGCGCATCCCGCCAGCATAACCGCCGCCATAATGATTCCTGATATATATCCTGCCCTTCCTGTCTTCATACATCTTCCCCCTTCGTCTTGCATCTTTCTGCTTGATTTATACTGTATCTTCACACTCTTCCGATATCGTAATATTTACGGTGAACTCGCCCTCTGTTGTCTCTGTCATCATTCCTGCCCCGTACTTTTCCAACGTGCAGCGTACATTAGAGAGCCCGATCCCCATATGCTTTTCCCCGCCTGTCTTCGTATTCTCATATAAAATACCTGCTGTTTCTTTTGTACCTGCCGTATCCTCCGCCTGATTCTCCCTCAAGTTTCTCCTGCTCTCTTTGGAACATGTATTCCGAATCCTTATTGCTGAAAACTCATGAAATGTATCCGCCCGAACCTGAATCTGCTTCTCCCCTTCTGCCAGCCTTGCCGCCTCCAGTGCATTGTCCAGCAGATTCGCGAATATCGTCGTAATATCTATATCCCGGATATGTCCGAGATTGATCTCACCAATCTGCACATCCATCACAATTCCCAGCTCCTCCGCCTTCTTCGCTTTCTCATTCAAGATGATATTCAGCATACGGTTCTTCGTATAACTGACCAGTGCAAAGGAATCCAACATCTGACGCATATCCCTTATATACTCCTTCCCCTTCATCCTGTCCTGATCTTTCAACGCCTCGATTGCCTGCAGATGATTCCTCATATCATGGATCATCTTACGTGAAGACTGATACTGCTGTTCTACCCGTTCATAGTACTGATACTGAAGTTCACTCTGTTTCTTACGAATCTCAAGCTCCGCCTTAAGCTTCTTATTCCTTGACTGATAAGAAAACAAATACCAGACATACAGATTCATCAAAACCAGCAGGAATATATCCGCGATAACCAGAAACACTCCATATAGCTGTATATATACATTACCAATGCAGATCAGGGAAAATATGATAAATGCACTGATAGCAGGAGGCAGAAACAATCCGACAAACCAGACACCCTTCACATCCTCATATTTCCTTCTGTTCAGCAATACCACCCACACTCCGGTCAACAGGATCTCCGCCGACTGCCGGATGATTAGCGTCACATTTGCAAGATAATAGTCAAAAATGAGAGTCCCCCATCGGGTCAGCATATACCCCATTACCAGATAGCCGATTAATATCTGCATCCCTGCGACGGTCACAGGAAACAGAAAGTAATAAAAGCAGTAAAGCTTCCTGCGGTTATACAGACAGCATCCCGCCGCCATTGTCATCACAGTCATATAGCCCGGAAGAACCAGGTTGATATAGCTATTGTCTTTCGTCCCGTATGTGATTCCCGCCAAACCTGCCCAGTAAAGAAGCATCATTATGAAACGGTATTTCTTTTTCCCGTCAATATTCTGTTCCGTACAGCTTAAGAAGAACCAGGTACAGAGAGTAATCACGCAAGTTTCCAGAATTCCGACTGTCTCATTCAGCATAGCCGATTCCACCCAGTTCACTGCTTCCTCCCTCCTTCCGGCGCGGCCGATTTAAATTATTTGTATAAGTCTCCTGAACTCCGGATTTACAGCCGGTCTGCCTGATATTTCCCCAGCAATCCCCTGAACTGTGCAGAGCGCTTCTGGGACAGCGGAACCAAATCTTCGTTCATCATAACGATATCATACCCTCTGATAGATTTCACATGGTATAAGTTGACGGCAAAACTCTTATGAGGTGAAGCAAACCCATATGGAGACAGCTTTTCCAGGCACTCCGAAATCTTCCCCCGAACCAGGCTTTCTCCCTGCTTTGTGACGAACCGGAGTTTCCGGCTCTGATATTCCAGATAATAGATATCTGACGCCAGGAACTTTGCCGCCCCTTCTGTTGTCTGAAACCACAAGAGAGTCCCCTGTTCTTCTGCACCGCTGTACAGAAGAGCTTCCCTGACCTGCCTGATAATTTCCTCTTCCCGGACAGGTTTGACCAGGAAAGAAAATGGATGCACGGCAAATGAACGGCTCATGTAATCCTGATAACCTGTAACATAGATGATCTTCACTTTTCTGTCCGTCTTTCTAAGCCTTTCCGCAGTCTCAATCCCGTTCATCCGGGGCATATCAATATCCAGGAACAGGATATCATACAAAGTATTACAGCCAAGAAAGTCTATTCCATCTGAAAATTCATCCACAATACAGGAGAACCCGGAGCCTTCAACCGTCCGGCACAGAAAACGGCGCATTTCCATATCATCATCACATATGGCGATCCGGTACATCTCTAAAACTCACCCTTTCATTCAATGCCAAAAACACTGCCTTAGTTTCTGGTACATGCTCTAATTCATATTATAAACTATTTTACAAAAACAACAATATGAGATTCCTGTTATATGGTTTTACGGACATAACATACAGTTTCTTTCCTCCCCCGGCCTGTATACAAAAATATGGAGGATTTGGCTCAAAAAAGTCAAACCCTCCCTGTATCAGCGCCGTCTGTCTATCCTAAAGTAACATAGCCAGCGGCGAGACTGCCATCAATATGTTCACTCCCCACATGATAACCGCAATAACAATCCCTATAATGCAGAGAACCTTCCCGGCTTTTGCCATTCCTGCCTTGCTGGAACCCGCTCCCATCCTCGCCCTTGAGAATCCAAGACACGCCAGGATGATACTGACAAGCGGAATCAAAAACGCAAAGATCAGACTGAAAATTCCAAATACCAGTCCCATTGTAGCCGCATTAGAATTATCCACAGTATGTACCGGGACTACATTCGGCATCGGCTGCCCCTGCGCTGCCTGCTGATTCATTGACAGCGGCTGATTAAGGGTTGCAAATAACTGCTCTAAACTTTCTTTATATGGTTTCTTCTGCAGGGTTCCCACGAAACCGTCAAGGTTCCATTCTCCTCCGAAAGTCCCCTTCATCCATGCTTCCAGATGAAAGATACCTCCCGCATAGTTCCATTTCAAATATTTGTACCCTTCCATCACCGCATCTCCGGTACGGTACGCCGCCTCTCCCTTCCAGTCGGACAACACGAAACCATTCTTCTGAAGAAAATCATTCATGATAAACCGCACAAAATCATCCGGCTTGTTCAATACCAGGTCTCTCACATATCTGGCCATTTTTCCCACTCCTTACTATAACTACAAAATTTTTATCGTTACTATTTTAACGCATAAATGATAAAATTGCAATCAAACAGGACTTATAATTTCCCATTCTCCTTTCCCGCCGCTTCCGTTAAACTTCACCTTTCCCTCTGACTTCAATACGCCGATCCTATAATTTGCCCCGGATAAGCTGATCATAAGCTTTTCCGCAATCTCCCTTGCCGTTATGCACGGGTCTTCCTGCATCATCCGGATAATCGCGTTCCTTTCTTCTTCTTTCCTTTTTCTATAATTGAACAGATTTCCATACTCTATTTTCATTCTGTTCCCATACTCCTGTACCGAGATATCGGTATTCTCCGCCTCCGCTGTCTCCGGCAGATTGAAAACAATCTCCATGTATTCCGGATAAATCCATATCTTATCCACATTCTCCAACATTTCCGCAGCTACGGCCTTTTCTATCATTCCCATTGTCTGCAGCGTCTTTTCGATATGGGCAATCCGTTCCTTTAAAACATTTTCACTTCTTTTTACATTCCGCCTCTCTAACTCCTTAATTTCATCACGAATATTTTTTAACCTCTCCTCCAACTCCTTCTGTGTCCTCTGGTACACTTCATCAGAGACGATACCTTCCAAAAGTTTTTCTGCCAGAATATCCGTCTGTCTCATCAGCTTCCCTTCCTGCTGCCTCTTTCTGTCAAGCTCCTGCCGATAATCCTTCTCTTTCAGGACAGACTTCAGCATATGAATCATATCGCCGGTCATCCGTTCTTTATCCGGCATATATCTCTTCTCACAGATCTGTACCAACAATTGATACAGCAGCTCTTCATCGAGATGGACATTATCACACCCTTCTGCCTCTTCCGACTGCACTTCACTTAACGGAAACCCTTTTATTCTCCCGGTATTCCTGCCTGTCTCCAGATATCTTTTACACTTCCACTCGCAGATAACCGCGCGGTCTTTATAACGTCTCCTTGTCCTCCTGTAATAAGGATTCCCGCACAATCCGCAGAACAGTTTGCCGCTTATCTGGGATTTCCCCTTATATCTCCCCCTCTTCCTATCCCCCGATCGGTTTATCCCTTCGGCTCTCCTGGCTATCTCCCGGTTTGCCGCCTCCCACAACTCCTTTGACACAATCGGCGGGACCTTATTTTCATAAACATACTGTTCCTCCTTCGGTATCTGTATTACCTTCTTTGTCTCAAAATCATAATGTAACCTGTTCATCACTACCGTACCCATATTAAGCGGATTATGTATCATCCTGAGAATCGCAGAGTCTGTAAAAGGCTTCCCGTTTCTGCCTGCGACACCCTCATTCTTTAAAATAGATGATATCCTCCTGCACCCGAATCCGGCGGCGCATAGTTCATACATGCGGCGTTTTATTCTTGCCTCTTCTTCTACAATCACCACGCTTTTATCCGGCATTTTGCGATAACCATAGGTATTGGATGTCAGAACCGCAGACCCGTTCTGCTTCTGCCGGTTATGATGCGCAAGATTAATCTTCTTGCTCAGCTCCCGGCTGTATTCTTCCGCAAGGATTGCCTTAATTCCGGTAATCAACGAGTCGTCCGTTGAATAGAATTTCCGTTCAATATAGATATACAGCTTTTTCTGCTCTGTTAATAAACGGTCTACAAATAGATACCAGTCCTTTGTATTGCGCATTAATCTGTCCTGGGATTTGATGACGATAATGTCAAATTTGTCACCCGTCAGATCTTCATACAGGCGGTTATACTCGCTCCTCCCCTTCGTGGTAGTCCCGGAACGGCTCTCCACGTAAAGACCGGCCAGCGTCCACCCCTTTTCACGTACACTGGCTTTCCCTTCTTCGACCTGCTTTTTCAACGCGTCCTTCTGGCTCTCCTCCTCCGTACTGCATCTGGCGTAAATGACGGCCCGGGAGATCATAAACTGCCGTCCTTTCGGATGAGACGGATCAGGCGATATTTTTCCTCCGGGCTGATAAGCTTTTCCTGCATCAATATCTCTGCAAGTTTAAGCATAATTCTTACTTCCTTCTCGGTTTTTATCAAAGGCTGGCTTTGCATTGTTTAAATCCTTTAGATTTTTTTACAGCATATGCAAAACCAGCCTGTCCTTTTACCTTTTTTCCGCCACAATCATGTAACTTAGCAACATAACGAATTACATCCTGGTTCTATTCGCCCTGCCGCGGTATTCCTCGGCAATCTTAAGCCCTTCCGCTATCCTGCATGCCTGGGCATAATAATAATTCACCGCAGTCTTTAAGACATTGTTCCGTTTTCCTTCCAGCAGATCCCGGCTAAGCGCAACCTCCCGCCGATAGATGTGCTTCTTCCCATTGAACACAAGATAATTCTCCTGGCTGTTTATATTCACGATCAGCAGCGGAGATTCGCCTATAAAAAGCAGATTCCCTTCCCGCCGCATCTTAATCATTTCCATTTCCATAGAACCACCTTACCAATACTTCTCTCTCTTCCAGATCTTTTTTCCCTGCTGAAACAATTCCAGATATCTGATCTTTTGACGAATCGTATCTGCAATCGCTTCTGACCGCATATCCGGCATATCCGTATATTTCTTTAACATCCCCTCTGCTTCTTCCGGGAAATACTCAAGAGACTTCAGATTCACGGCATCCGGACGATTTACATACCGAAGCATGTCTACTTCCCGTCTGCAAAAAGAACTCACTGTAATCTGCAACAGATTCTGACCGGACGGAATAATCTCCCAATTATAAAACAACGCATTTCCCGTATCAAAAATCGGCGCCATAGAAACCATCCGATGTTCTGACGGACAATAGAGAAATCCAAAATTATTGAAATGTCTGTCCGTATTACTCAGGATAAAATCCGTCATAATCGTGTACTCCAACTGTCCGCGGACAATCTCTTCTTCCATGCCATAACGGACCGCCAAACCAAGAACTGCCTCATAGTCAGATACTGTATTCGGTACTTTATAATTCCGAATCAACTGATAAGCCGACACAAATTCAAATTTTAATGAAGTAAACAATGGATTCAATGAACATGGGAATTCCCTTCCTTCCACAACTGCTTTATCAAGCTGATAAGGAACATAATTCTCCCATCTCAATCTTTCATGCAGTCGGCTGGCTATTAGTTCATTCACTGCCTGTTGTCCGTAATCATTCACATTCACCTTCATCAGATAACGGATATCTCCCCTCCTTACCCACTTCTTCTTCATCTCGCCGTTTACCGAAGACGCAGGAGAAAATTTTGAGATATTCCGCTCCATATCGACCCTTCCAGAGTCCGTCAAGAGATTACCCAGTTCATCCGAAAAATCATTCTCGTAAAAATTCAGATCTTTCCAGTATAGTTCTTCTCCGATAGGCTGCATCCAATAATGATCAGTCAAACTTAATCCATAAGCAGACAACATCAGGGAAAGGCTTGTCTTCTCATTCAGGCAGTGTAAGACCTGCTGGATTCCCCGGCGGGAGTCCGGAACCGCACGGGAAGCCCACCATGCGGCAATATGTCTTCCGTCTCCGCCAACCCCAACCGGTAGTTCTTCAGGCAAATAGATGTCTAAGATATATTCTATCTTTCCTGTTGCCGTGTCAATCTGAACCATCGCCACGTCCATATCTTTGTGCTTAAGGACATACAAGTCTGAATGCATGACGGTAGTCTTCTCCTTTGCAGTGCCATTCCGCTTCATAGACTCCCTCCCCTCTATATTCATTATCCTGATGAATTCCTTCTGCCCCCTATATCTTATGATATGATTATAAACGATTCCCTTATTTTTGTACATCGGAAATATTCGACACCATACCGGTATTTTCTCCTGGCTTATATACATATTGTATCAGAATGCCTCCGCAGGTATTTAAAATGGATTGGCTCCTTATGAGCATCGTCCTGCTCTGTATTATGGCAACATTGCTTTATTCCCTGATTAATCTGCTAGAAAAATGGTGCCTGCACCATTTCTAAGCTATAAGTATAGGTTTTGACTTGATCCGCACAAAGCTTCTGAACATACCACCGTATTACCGCCTGCATGATCGGGCATCAGGAAAAATAAGTCTCATATTGCCGCAAAAAACAGGAGATATATATCATCTCCTGCTTACATAACCCCTTTCTACTTTTTCGGCATTTCTGCCTCATGATACTTTTTAATTCTCTCTGCAGTCTCTGTATC
>CANODD010000056.1 GCA_947564705.1 uncultured Dorea sp.
TACTTTGATTTTTTAGTGCGAAAGGGATGTGAACATAAATCTGCCAAGCGAATTGAATGTCGCATATCTTTACGCTCAATTGGAGGCGTCGGAAAAGATATACAATGACCGTATGAAGACATGGAATTTATATTATGAATCTTTGAAGGAATTGGAGGACCAAGGGATAATAGAATTGCCTGTAATTCCGGAAGGATGCGTACATAACGCCCATATGTTTTACATAAAAGCAAAAGATTTGTCGGAAAGGACGGACTTGATTTTCTACCTGAAAGGAAAAAATATAAACTGTGTTTTTCATTATATACCGTTACACTCTTCTCCGGCCGGAAGAAAGTACGGCGAATTTTATGGGGAAGACAGATATACGACGAAGGAAAGCGAACGGCTGATGCGCTTGCCGTTATATTACGGATTAGAGGAGTCTGCAGCAGAATATGTATCTGAAAATATTAAGGAATTCTACAGACTCCAAAAAAAGTTTTAAAAAGTATTAGATGAAAGACGACGTATGTTTAGGAGAAGGAAATGATAAAAACTAAAAAAAGTATTATTTTCGGTACTTCATCATTTGCAAAAATGATACGGTATTATGTTGAGAAATATTCGGAAATCGAAGTATCGGCTTATACGGTAGACAGAGCTTATAAAAACAGCGAGACGTTTGACGGTCTTCCTTTGATAGAATTTGAGAGAGTCGAGCAAATGTATCCCGCAGAAGAGTACTCGTTTATTTTAGCATTAGGGTACAAACAGATGAATGAGATACGGAAACAAAAGTACCAGGCTGTTAAAGCGAAAGGATATAAATTAGAAAACTTTATATATCCAAATGCTTCACAGGACTATTCTGAAATAGGCGAAGGGAATATCATCTTAGAAGGCGTTACATTGGCATATGGCGTCAAAATAGGTAATGCAAATATTATATGGAACGGGTGCCAGATATCCCATGAGTCTATCATTGGAGATTTCAATTTTTTCTCTGTTAGTTCCCTTATTGCGGGAAAAACAGTTGTAAAAAATAATTGTTTTTTAGGTGTTAATTCAGCGGTCCGCGGGGCAAGGACATTGGAAGATTATACCTTGGTAGGGGCGGGATGTTATATGAATAACGGTTCAAAGCCATATGGTGTATACGTTCCGGCTCGCTCGTTATGTTTAGAGAACAAGAAAAGTACTGATATGCTATGAGAAAACAGGGAGTTAGAAAGATGAGTCGAATTTTAATTATTGCCGGCGGAAAATGGCAGGTTCCGTTGATAAAAAAGGCGAAAATGGCAGGATATGAAGTTGTAAATTCTAATTTGTACGAAGATTCACCCGGATTTGAATTTGCCGACTTCAGAGAGGTATGCGATGCCCGTGATAAAGAGCAAAATTTAAAAATTGCAAAAGCATATGACGTAAAAGGGGTTTTAAGCGACCAGAGTGATATTGCCATTCCCACAGTCGCTTATGTTGCAGAAGAAATGGGATTTCCTGCGATTGGAAACAGAATGGCAGAGTTATTTACAAATAAATATATAATGAGGGAATTCTGTAAAAAAGAGGGATTCCATTGTCCGGAGCATAGGTTGTGTACGAATGTTGAAGAAGCGGTCCAATTCCTGAAAGAGATCGGGGAGAAAATAATAATTAAGCCGTTGGATTCCCAGTCCAGCCGGGGTGTTTACACAATCAGCAGTCCGGAAGAGCTTAAGGAAAAGTTTCCCATATCACAGGGCTTCAGCAGTGACGGTAACGGAGTGCTGGCAGAAAGATATATCACGGGAAAAGAATTTACGATAGACGGAATGGCATATAATGGGGTGCATCATAGTCTGGCAGTTTCGGAAAAGGCACATTTTTCGTATAACGAGAATATCGCGTCGGAATTAAGATTTTCATATAGTAACGTGAATTATGATTATGAAGAACTGAGAAAAAAGCATGATCAGCTGATCAACAGGACGGGACTCTCTTTCGGATTGACACACGCCGAATATAAGTATGAAGACGGTAAATATATTTTGATCGAGATGGCGGCGCGCGGCGGGGGAACGAATATCGCGTCTGATATTGTTCCGTATATGTCGGGGATAGATACCTATAAGCTGCTTATAGACCATGCGATGGGCAAAGACAGTAAGGAAGAAATAGAATGGTCTATTTCTGAGGAATACCGGAAAAGACATGCTGTGTTAAAATTTTTAGATATAGAATCAAATGGAACAAGAATCACTTCAATTGCAGGGGTAGAAGATATCAAAAAGATAAAAGGTATTCAGGATTTTTCTTTAGAATTTTCCGTGGGCGACATTGTTGGGCGGGCTCAGGATGATCGCTCACGTGTCGGATATTATATTGCCCATGCAAAGTCCGAACATGAGCTGCAGCAAATCGAAGAGAGCGTTAACAGATTATTGAAAATTTCATTTTAGAGGAATAAGGAGGCTGTTTGAATATGAGTGTCATCGAAGAAAAGATCAAAGAAAGTATCATTAAAAAAATAAAGAAGAACCGCATATCCACAACAGAGATTGCAGATTGTCTGGGTAAAACCGGCGTATTGGAAAATGCACATGCTATAAACAGAGGACATTTTGCGGTTGGAAGGGTAAAGTGGGTCTATGCCTACAATGAGTCGAATTGGAGTATTCATGAGCAGGCCCGGGATATCGAGGAAGGCGACGTTGTTCTGATAGAATCGTTTAATTGTGGAGAACGGGCCACGGTGGGCGAGCTTGTGTCAAAGTATATACTGTTATACCGTCAGGCAGAGGCGATCATTTCCAATGCAAACCTGCGGGACGGAAATGATCTGATCAAACAGAATTATCCGATCTGGTGTAAAGGATTTACGCCGGTCGGATGTTTTAATAAAAGGATTGAAGAGCCGTTAGATCCGGAAATAGAAAATGTACATAGAAAAAAATATGATGGAGCGATAGCGGTATGCGACGATACCGGTGTTGTAATTATTCCGAAGGAATTTCACAACGAAGAATTTTTACAGAAATTAGACGCGATAGAAGAACAGGAAGACATTTGGTTCGAATGTCTGGATCATAAAAAATGGAATACATACGACATTGTATGTCTGAAAAAATATTTGAAGTAGAGGTTGGAAGATGGATATTTCTTTTGTAATTCCCTGTTATTGCTCGGAAAAAAACCTTGAAAGCGTTATAAATGAGATTCACGCAGCAATGGCACAAAGAGAAGAATTTGAATATGAAATCATTCTGGTAAATGATAATTCTAAGGATAATACAGAAGGTTTGATAAGACGGTTGGCAGAAAAGGACCGAAGAATATCGGGTATTAATTTTTCAAAAAATTTTGGACAGCCCGGCGCATTGATGGCTGGATTCAGGGCGGCTAAAGGAAATTATATTATGACGTCTGACGACGACGGGCAGACTCCGGTGGGAAAGGTATGGGAGTTCTACGAAAAAATTCAAGAGGGTTATGATATCGTATGTGCAAAATATACGGAAACGACACAGAAGTCAATCATACGGCGTTTTGGAACAAAAGTGAATGAATTTATGCTGTATCACATGATAGGGAAGCCAAAAGAAGTAGGAGTGGCTTCATTTTTTATGGCAAAAAGATTTGTGATCAAAGAGATTATACGCTATGAGAACCCATATCCATATATTGCGGGGTTGTTATTAAGGACAAGCAACAGAATCGGCAATATAGAAATGCAGCAGCGGAGCCGCAGAACAGGGCACAGCGGTTATACGTTCCGCAAGTTACTGAGTCTGTGGATCAATGGATTTACGGCCTTTTCATTAAAACCTCTAAGGATCGGGTCTGCGTTGGGATTTATCAGCGCTTTTTTGGGATTTTTATTGTTGGTCTATATTTTGTTGAAAAAGCTCTTTATCCCAACAATACAGGTCGGATATACTTCGCAGATCGGTATTGAATTGCTTATGGGAGGATTGATTTTATGTGTGTTAGGAATTATAGGCGAGTATATTGGAAGGATCTATATGTGTATCAATAATGAGCCACAGTATATCATAAAAAGCACAACAGAAGAATCTAATGAGTACAGGCGGGATTATGATGAAGAGAAGAGATAAAATACAATTAGTGCAAAGACGGGCGAAGATATTTTTTATTATATGCATCTTCTTATATCCTTTTATTCATTCCTTTATAGGGATTGATTTGGGGGATACAGGATATCACTTGTATGCTTTTGAGAATCTGTATAAAGAGCCGGAATTAATAGGCTTTACGTCATATTTTACGACGTTCCTTGGATGGGCATGGCTGAAAATATTTTCGGGACTCGGCTTATGGGGGCTGAATCTTCTTGAGGTAATCCTTGAGATGATCATGGCTTTTTCCGTATATAAAGTCTTAAGTCCTCATTTGGGGGAGCTGCAGACTCTGGCAGGAATTCTGTTTTCGGTGATGGCGTCGGATACATACTTGAACGTATTCAATTACCATCAATTTAATGTATTTTTGCTGATATTGATATTATGTTTTCAGTTCCTTGCAATCATGAAGGAAAGAAGGATATATAGCTTCTGGAGCGGTATTTGTTTTGGGATTGTTGTCTCTGCGCGCATGGGCAGCATTACGGCGATCGTAACTTGCTTTTTGTATGTATTTTGGTATCTGGTTCATGATAAAAAAGCAGTGTTCTTAAGAAATCATATCCTTTCCTTTCTGGCAGGAGCCGTATCGGCGTTTTGCGGAATATTGGCGCTATTGGCGGCAACCGGACAGCTGCAATATTTTATAAATAATATTTTCCGTCTGTCGGGTCTGGCGTCGTCGTCTGAGGGCGGATATGGGATGAACAGTTTATGGGAAACGTTCCTATTCGGCAATCTGGACGCCATAGCGGTCGGCGCAGTCTATCTTGCCGCGTTCCTGGTGTTGTTGTTGGGAATGAGCCTGATATTCGGGAAGACAGAACTAATGAAACATAAAATAGTTAATCTATTGATCGGCGTGATCGCGGCAGGCATCGCGGTTTATCAGATGATTTATGCGTATCAAATGAATCCGGTACCCAATTGGCCGCAGATGACGACGGGACCGGCTTTTATTATCGGTATTTTTTATGTGACTGCCTTTTTATGCCTGTCTTTCCACTTATACGGCAGCGAGAGAAAAAGCGAAATCGCTCTTATCTGTGTAATGGCGTTTATGCTGCCGCTGCTGACCATTGCCGGTTCTAACACAGGAACAAAGCATGTCATATTGGGGTTATGGTTTATCGCGCCGGTTGCCGTATACGTGTTCTGTGAATTTCTTTTTAATGAAAAGGTTTACGAAACGGTGCATACGGCGCTGGAAAAAGTAGGAATTATGCTTTCGAAGGCCGGCTGGATCGTCTCTCTTAGTATTTTGTTGATCTGTTTTAGCGGGAAATTCCTGAATATGCTTTATTATACCATGAATTTTGAAAGTGTAGACAGAAGCATGATCAATAGTAGAATTGACAGTCCGAAATTGAAATTTTTGCTGACGACCGAGCGGGAGGCAGACGCGGTAAACGGTGTTTTGGAAGAAGTCGGGAAAAAGGATATCAGGGAGGAACACCCTCTGCTTGTATTTGGCGGTTCTATTATGTACTACTATCTGACGGAGATGGATTCTTTCGTACAGCCATGGTTTACGAACGGTGTGTACTCCTTAGATTCTGTACAGGCGGATATTGAGAAAGGGTACAAAAAATTTGATAACCTTCCCGTCGTTATTTATGGAAGGACAAACAATTATTACGGGTTCTACAGCTATGATTATGAAGTCCAATTAGAAAACGAAAGAAATAATACCTATTCCGGTAAGAAGGAAATGCTGCTTGATTTTCTGGAGAAGAATGAGTACAGCCTGCAATATATGAATGATTATTATCTGGTATTTTATCCGCCGGATATTCAAAAGGAAGCTCATACGGACTACCGAGAATATATCATAAACGAAGGGAACTAGAACCGTGGGAAAGAATCTGTTGAATACAAAATTGTCGGTCTCCGTTTCCTTATTTTTTGCAGTCGGTTTGTATAGTTTTTCGGCGGTATTGGGAAAGTTTTCTGCGTCTTACGAATTGCTCTCTCTTCCGTGGATGTTACTGTATGGAGGCTCTTTGGGAATTCTGTTTCTTTATTCTATGATCTGGCAGTTAATTCTGGAGAAGATCTCTCTGTCTCAGGCATATATGTCAAAGGGGTTTTACTATGGATTTATTTTATTGTGGTCTGCCGTCATTTTTGAAGAATACATTAAATGGAACCAGGTCGTGGGCGTTGTTATTATAACTATAGGAATTATAGTGGGGAAAAGCGATGATAATCGGTAGTATATTTGCTTTGGCGAGTGTATTTATAGGGGCGGTGTCCCAAATATTGTTAAAAACGGCGGCAAATAAAGAACAGAAGAATTTTATAAAAAAATTTTTAAACGTTACGGTAATTATGGCATATGGCATGATGCTGGGGTCTTCTTTATGCAGTATGGTCAGTCTGCGGTACTTAGAGTTAAACTTAATGCCGGTGTTCCAGGCAACCAGTTTTTTTTGGGTGCTGTTGTTATCAAGGTTGTTATTAAAGGAAAAAGTATATAAAAAAAATGTGCTGGGTATTTGTATTATTTTCGGAGGAATTCTCGTGTATTTGCTATAAGAAATTCTTGATAGGGTTTCTGTTATTTATGTGTATCGGCGGGGCCGTGTTGGAGGTCTCAGCCTCGGAAGAGCTGGATTATGTCTCTGGAAGAAAGCTGACGCAAGAGGAAATCAACGTGCAAAAATCAATGGTGCCGGAGTTAAGAGAAATACCGACAGAGGATTTTGAATTTGCGCCGTTCTTGGGAAAGCGCCGTTTTTTATTGCCGGATCATTATGATTCCCGTAAGGAGGGAATCGTTACCGGTATAAAAGAACAGGGAATATGGGGGACTTGTTGGTCGTTTGCCGCTATGGCGGCGGCGGAAACCTCTGTTTTGAAAAAAGATATTTTTATAGATCCGGATTTTTCTGAATTGTATCTTACATATCTTTTCTATCATAGAACAGATGATATCTTAAATAATACCGCAGGAGACAGGAATCTGGATACGTTAGGTTATCTGGATAATGGAGGAAATCCTTTTCAGGCGGCAATCGCATTGTCAGGATGGCAGGGCGCCGCTGATGAACAGACTGCAGTATATCAGCCGTATGAAGAGCCTGTGGTTCCGGAACTGAATAAGGGGAATTACAATACGGCAGTATTGCGTAACGCGCGTTTTTTGAGCGGAAACCAGGATGAAATGAAAAGCGCTGTCATGGAATACGGCGGCGTGGTAATTATGTACCGCCACGACGACAAATATATGAATTATGATACCGCGGCATATTCTTTTCCGGGAGACGGAAGTAACCACGCGGTTATGATTGTCGGATGGGAGGATGATTATAACCGTAATAATTTTCTGCCGGAATCGAATGTCTCGAAAGACGGGGCCTGGATCGTTAAAAATTGCTGGGGGAGCGAATGGGGCGACGGAGGGTATTTCTATTTGTCGTATGAAGATCAGTCGATCAAGACGAGATGTGCGTATGAATTTCAATCAAGTTCTGTATATGACAATAATTATTATTATGACGGCAATGCTGTTCCCGCGTATAACGTGATAGACGACGGGGGAAGTATTGCGAATATCTATGAGACGAAAGCAAACAAGGGCGGAACAGAACTCTTAAAAGCAGTAGAGTTTATGTTATACACTTCAAAGGTACGATACAATATTCAGGTTTATCTAAATCCCTCGGATAACAATATTCCTGCAAGCGGCACGCCGCTGCTTTCAAATCCGATAACCGGCGAGACCGAAAGCGCGGGGATATATACCGTAGACCTGAATCAGGAGATTCTTTTATCCCCGGGAGACAGATATGCCGTTGTCGTCACGTTTAGCGGAGAAAGCCAGATAAAGTATGGGGTGGAATGCAGCCGGGATATTGGCTGGATATCTTTTCAGGCAGGTTTGCGGAGAGGTCAGAGCTTTTTCAGGCAAAGTACGGGCGGAGCGTGGAACGACTTATATGACTACGGCGAATGTGCGCGGGTCAAAGCATTCACGGTCAATTCCGGTCAGATTGTGGTCGGTCCTCAGCCTGTTCTTGATTTGCAGGCCAACCCGGTCGGAAAAAACAGGGTGGCATTGTCCTGGAAAGAAGTGAACGGTGCAAAGGGGTATCTAATATACGCGATAAAATCCGGCGTATACGGATATGTCGGAATGACGACGAGAGGAACGGTATATACGGATACAAGGGCGTCGGATAGAAACAACAATTTTTATTGGGTATTTCCTTATATTTTAGACAGTAATCATGCTATGATTCCCGGCGGCTGTCCCCGGTATGTATGCGCCAAAGGAATCTGTCCGCCGGTTGTGGAGGTGAAAGCTGTATCGGCAGCGAACGGAGTGAAACTGTCATGGAAAGCGTCGGCAGGAGCGGAGGGATATCTGATATATGGAAGAGTTGGAGGGAAGCCTTATGGATATGTGGGCATGACAACAAAGGGGACAACCTATACGGACAGAAATGCGTCAAAGAAAACCTATAATTATTACTGGGTATTTCCATATCATGTAGATCAGGACGGAAGGATGGTGGCAGGAGACGTCATACAGAGTATATATGGGAAAGCAAAGTAAAAAAATGATAAGCAGTAGAAGGGAGTGATGGAATTTATACACAGGGAGAGAATAAGGGGATAACGATAGAAGCGTAGCAATAAAAGAAAGGATGTAATGAAAATGGGAGTAAAGACAAAACGGAAAAATTATATTAGTTTGATTCTGACGGCGGCGATGTGCCTTAATATGGGCATGCCGGTATATGCATCGGAGGAGGAGGCAGAGAAGATCAGTTCCGAGTCAGTCTTAGAAGAGGCGGCGCTTGAGAATGCAAAAACCGGTGAAGCGGTTGAGGAGAGCGACGAAGGACTTACGGAAGTTAACGATCAGATTTCAGAGGACGCCGGCGACACAAAAGAGGCATCTGACAATGAAGAGGAAGAAGCGGCAGAGAACACTTCATCAGAAGAAACAGGCGATCAATCGGAAAAAACAGACGATCAATCGGAAGAAACCGGCGATCAATCAGAAGAAGCAGGCGATCAATCGGAAGAAGCAGGCGATCAATCAGAAGAAAACAAGATAGAGACAAAAGAAAAAGAGACGGAAAAGGAGATTAAAGAAGAGGAAAATGGAAATGATTTGTCGGAAGAAGGAGGCGAACAGGCTGAGGCGGCAAATTCTTTCAGAATAGAAGGAAGTGTATTGAAAGAATATACAGGCACAGGCGGGGCGGTAACCATTCCCAGCAATGTAACTGAGATTGCCGACCGGGCGTTTTATAACAGAACGGGAATTACGAGCGTCCGGATTCCGGGAAACGTCAAAAAGATCGGATATGCTGCATTCCAAGGGTGTATTGGAATTACATCTATAACAATAAGCCCGGGTGTGGTGGAAATCGGGAATTATGCGTTTTCTGGCTGTAATGCATTGCGAAGTGTAACGATCCCGGGTACCGTTGTAAGTATTGGGTATGCTGCATTTTATAATTGCAATATCCCGGGCAAAGTGGTCATAGGCTCGGGGGTACAGTCGATCGGGACCGACGCCTTTGCCGGTAACCAGATTACTGAAATTACAATTCCGGACAGTGTAAAAGAGATGGAGAACAGAGCGTTTATGTCCTGTAAAGAGCTGAGGACGGTGAAGCTTGGAAAAGGCTTGGTCCGCGTCCCGGAGAATGCATTTCAGGATTGCAGCAGCCTGACTTCGGTTGCGCTTGGTAATGTAAAGAGTATTGGGGACTGTGCTTTTAAAGGATGCATTAGTATAGAGAGTATCGTGATTCCGGATACGGTGGAAAGCCTGGGACTTGAATCATTCGGCGGAGACAGCAGTTTGAAGAGAGTAGCACTGGGGGCGAATGTAAGTATTATAGACTACTATTGCTTTAGGGACTGCAGCAGCTTAGCGAATATTACGTGGAATTCCAGACTGTCCGTCATAGAAGACAGAGCGTTTGAAGGAGTAGCGATTTCTTCTTTGAAAATACCGAATTCTGTTACGGAAATCGGAGACGGTGTATTTCAAAACTGCCCAAACCTGGAGTCTGTAGTCGTAGGGACAGGCATTACCAGTCTCCCCCAAAATATTTTTTATAATTGTATTTCTTTGAAAACGGTAGTGATCAACGGACTGGTAACAGGTATTTATGACTATGCCTTTAATGGGTGTAAAAGCCTGGTCAGCATTAATATTCCGGATTCCGTGACTACGATCGGTTATGCGGCGTTTAAAAATTGTAGTTCCCTCAGTACTTTGAAATTGGGAAATGGAGTTACTACGATGGGCAGTAATGTATTCCGGGACTGTATCTCTTTGAGGACAATCTATATGTCGTATTATCTCTCTCAGTGGGGGAATTACACGATGGACGGATGTTCGAATGTGGTTGCATACATATATAATGACGCGTCGAAAGCGATACAATGGGCAAAGGATAACAATATAAAATATCAGTTGATCGGAGATCTGAAGCCGAATGCGGTGACTGGACTGCGGGCGGTGTCGGCAGGAAAGAAGAGAGTCCGTCTGACATGGAATGAATCCGCAGGCGCCGAAGGGTATCTGATCTATGCGACCAAGAACGGAAAATATGGTTCGGTTGGAAATACATCAAATCTTACTTTTGCAGATACAAAAGCGCTGGATACGGATTATAATTTTTATTGGGTATTTCCATATTATAAAAAATCAAATGGTAAGATGGTTGTGGGTGAAACGCCAAAGTATGTTTATGCGAAAGGCGTCACCGCCGCAGTTACGAATTTGAGGGCCACATCTGTAACAGGAGGAGTAAAACTTACCTGGAGCTCATCATACGGCGCGGAGGGTTATCTGATTTATGGACAAGTGGCGGGAAAACCTTACGGATATGTAGGGATGACGACAAGGGGAACCACGTTTACGGACAAAAAGGCGTCTAAATCCGTTTATAATTTTTATTGGGTATTCCCTTATCATAAAGACGCGAAAGGAAAGATGATCGTAGGCGGGACCCCGAAATATACATATGGAAGGGCTAAGTAACGGACGGAATAAGAATTCAGGAGATGAGTTGCAGTATGAAGAAAAGAATGACGGCGGTTTATATGTCGGTCATACTGGCATTTGGAACGGCGGCGCCTGTAATGGCAGCGGAGCCGCAGGACGGACAAGAGGCAGTCTATTTGAAAGAAGAAGGGGTATCCATAGAAAATTCGGAGGATTCTTATGCAGGAACAGAGAAAGATACAGAATCTTTTGAAGAAGAGGATGCAGTAGAAGAAGAGGCAGCGGAGAAGAATAAAGTAGCAGAAGAGGAAGGGGAGAGGGATGCAGCAGAAGAAGAGGCAGCGGAGAAGGATAAAGTAGCAGAAGAGGAAGGGGGGAAGGATGCTGTAGAAGAAGCAGTAGAAGAGAACTCGAATACGGAGGATATAGAGCAGACGGCTGAAAGTGTATCGGAAGATATCGTATCAGACACGGAGGAGCCGGAATTGTCTATCCAGGTTCCGGATATGGAAATTGTGGAGAAAGAGGGAGGACAACTCGGGGTTCTTCCGGAGGGAGAAAAGTATGACGGGGAGAACCCGGAATATCCGCTTGATTATCTGAAGGAACAAGGAATATATAAGAAGGCTTCTTCTGATTCGGAAGGCGAGGCACAGGCGGCGTCGATTAACAGCTCTAAAGTAGACCTATATGTGTTAGACGACGGGTATAAAGAATATCTTACAATCCCGTCGAATATCAAACAGTCTTATCAGCTATCTGTTACAGAGAGTGGATCGGTATCTTATTACCTGCAGAGCGGGGACAGTGTTACGGTATCTTCTTCAGGGCTGATCCAGCCGGCCACAACGACATGGTATTGGAATGGGAATATCGGAAGCACTGTCAGTACAGGGGCTCCGGGAGAAAAGGTGGAGATTTCTTATAATTATGGTACATCGGTGATCCGTGTGGTAACCGGAGCGAGTACATATTATGTGACCGTAACCGTGCATGACTATGCAAACTATTATGCCAAAAAAGTGATGGACGCTTTTCTCACAAAGAATATTACTTCTGGTATGACTGAAGTCGAAAAACTTCGGAAGATTGCGGCATTTCCCTGTAACTTTGATTATGATTACAGACATTCAGGTTATACGGGAATGATTGTATGTGGAGGCGGAGATTGCTGGGCAAGCTGTTCCGCCATTCTCTATCTGTGCGAAAAGGCGGGACTGCCGGCACATGTCAGATATGGGGTGAATGATCCCGGAGCAGGCTCCGGACACAGAAATGTGGCTGTAAAAGTCGGGAACAGTGTATATGTAGTGGACGCCGGTTACAGTGGGGAGGCGCCCCGCACTTATAGCATGAGCGATAATAAAGAAGGATTTTATTATGCGTCAGACGGAGATCTAACGGCGCGGATCATACAGTATGACGGGTTTGAATCGAATATCACGGTACCATCTCAAATAGACGGGTATCAGGTAACTTCTCTTGGAGACTCTTCGTTTCTTTATGGAGAACGGTATTCGGGAGTTCCTGTAAAATCGATTCTGTTGCCTGAAACGTTGGAAACAATAGGGAAAAGACGGGATGTATACGCGCCATTGTAGGAGTGCATGGCGGTGGTGTGAC
>CANODD010000057.1 GCA_947564705.1 uncultured Dorea sp.
AGATCCGGGATATCCGTTCCCCAGGTTCCTGCAGATTCGCCTGTCAGGATATCCCAGTCCGCTTCGACAGACCGGACAACCTCATTTACCAGAACAGCATCCTGACGATTATCGGTACTCCGGAATGCGAGCAGGGCAACCATAAGTATTTCCACTGCGAAAAGAATCAGTAATCCGGCAAGAAACGATCTCCTTCTCATTCATGTACTCCTTTGCAGAATCTGTAACCTTCACCCCAGACCGTAATGATATATTCCGGTTTCCCGGGATTGCGTTCTATCACTTCCCGCAGCCTGCGGATATGTACGTTCAGCGTCCCGTCCCCCGTAAACTTATTCTTCCAGACTTCATCGAACAGCTCCCGCTTCGTGACCACCTTATTCTCGTTCCTGATCAGGAAAGACAGTAATTTGAACTCCAGCGCCGTAAGCCTGACTTCATTTCCCTCGACGGACACCTTCTTTGACTGAAAATCCACAGTCAGCCGTCCGTCAGAGTACCGCTCGTCTCCGCCGTCTTTCCCCTGCCCGAATCGTCTCAGCATAACCTGAACCTTCGCAAGCAGGACGTTAAGAGAATAGGGCTTCTGAACATAATCATCCCCTCCGATATGAAACGCGACGATCTTATCGTCGTCACTGGTCCGTGCCGATATAAACAGGATCGGTATCTCCGTCTTAGCGCGGAGTTCCCTGCACAATTCAAATCCGCTTCCATCCTCAAGATTAATATCTAAGAGCAGCAGCTTCGCCGTATTATGCTCAAGAAATTCTCTGCATCCGGAAGCGCTGTATACCGCCGCTGTCTTAACTCCGAAAAGATTAAAATATTCTGCCGTGCTGTCTGCGAGAAGCTTCTCATCATCTATAACCAAACAATCATACTGCACCATTTCTCCTCCTAAATATTGATTTACTTTTTTGAAAACAATCCTCTAAATTACAAAAACTCATTTTAAAATTACTGATTTTGCAGTCAGTAATTTTAAAATGAGTATATCACATATACGCGAATAAAAAAAATACAAATTCTCCTCACATTATCTTTCTTATATTACTTCTCTCATATTACTTCTCTCATATTACTTCTCTCACATTACTTTTCCCGCCGCCATCATTCCGATCGCCATGACTCCAAATACAGCGTAGATTTCATTTACCACCAGGCAGATCTTCATAAGGTTATTCTGCACCTTCCCCTTCATATACACGGCAAATGTAAATGCTCCCGAAAATATCATAAAAACCGCATAGCTCCCTATCATAATCTCTGCCGCAGGCGACTGAAGCGCCCACTCATACTGCCGCAGGATAAGTATCGTCCAGGGCAGGAACACCATCAGACCTGCAATTGCTGTCAATAATCCCTTTAAACTCTGCTTCATATTACCTATCTCCTTTCCCTATCTTCTTTCGCTCTTTCCAAAACAAACGCATGCAGCATCCAGACAGATTCCTGTGAATACCGCCGCCACCGGAATCCACGGAACCAGCTCCAACTTGACCTCCGACAGATTAGACGCCAGCTTTCCGTATTCTGCCGTTATGATATAGAATGGATAATCCATCGGATACACAAACCACACCTTTGTATTGATCATCAATACAGAGGGCACGATGGACGCAAGCCCAAGCCCCACCGAGAAGATCGGGGTACGGACACATACGGACAACATCCAGAAAAAAGCAAGCATTGGAAATGCCGACACATATAATCTCCCAACCAGTTCGAATACAGATAAGGGAGACAGCAGGAATTCATAGTCCTGGATCTGCGACGCGACCGCGGCGCTTAAAAAATACATCCCTGTCATCATCGCCATCTGGACCGCCGCCAGGATCAGCAATATGACAAATTTCGCCATGCACAGCTTTGCCGTACTGACGGGAAGGGCAAGCATCCGCAGGATACCGTGGTTCGACCGCTCTGTCTGAGCAAGCAGCACCGTGCTTACCACCATGCCCGCCGGGAACATGAACCATGCCATTCCCATAAATCCTTGTATAAGGAAATTATGCTCCGGAGAAATCCCTTCCGCCTGCATCTCAAAATTCAGATGCGCATTTAAAATCGACGGGACCCAGAGCATCACCGCCGCCATCCCCATGATGAACAGAATCCTGGACCGGCGCAGCTTCTTCCATTCCACTCCAGTTAGTAATATAAATCTCATGCCGCCGTCCTCCTGACTTTCAGAAATACCACCTCCGCCGCTCCGATTACGACGGCTTCTATCATTGCCGCAACCAGATATTGCACTGCCTTCCCTGCTTTTGCCCCCTCAAGGATCTGGAACGGCAGAGCAAAAGGAAAAACAGACAAGGCAAAATATCTGACGGGAATCACCGTTGCCATAAACAAACATACCACATCGATGCCAAGGGATATCCACATATTTTTGCATGCCGACGCAACTAACAAGGATAATATCACAACCGGCAGCAGCATGCAGAAGCAATATCCGAAGTTACATGCCAGATCCTTGACAAATTTCATATATGCCGAAGCGAAAGACACGCCATAGAATGCCGTATATGCCCCTTCTTCCCCGCCGAACCAATGCAAGGTGCAGAAGATCAGCGACAGCATCTCTATGGTCAGTATTATGACACACATACCGGACAGCAAGAGACATTTCATAAAGAACATCTCTTCCTCCCTGAGAGGCAGCGCCGTCATACGGCAAATGGCATGATCCGCATATTCTGTATGGTACATCATACAGGCAATGATAATGACCAGAAGCATATTCAGCATCGACATCATCTGCCAGTCCGCCTGCATAATCGTCCGAAGCGGCGGCTGCATAAGATGCGTATACTGCTCTGACCGCACCGCCAGCTCCAGGATCGGAACCGCCGCCGCAAGGATTCCCCCTGCCAGACATCCCGGTATGATCCCTGTCCTCTTTATCTTCTTATATTCCAACGCAAAATTCATCGTACACCGCCTCCCCGGAGATTATCTTCCTCAATCATCGCAAGAAACATATCCTCCAGATTATCCGTGGGATACCCCTTCTCTTTGGCTCCCCGCTTCAGCTCGTCAAGCGTCCCCTCGAACAGAAGCCGTCCATGATTCAGAATACCGATATTATCCGCCATCAGCTCTATCTCCGAGAGCAGATGAGAAGATACCAGAACCGTACAGCCGATCTTCTCCGGCAAAGAGCGGATCAGAGAACGAATCTCATGGATACCGACCGGATCAAGCCCGTTGGTCGGCTCGTCGAGCACCAGGATCGGCGGCCTCCCGATCAGAGCGCCGGCAAGCCCGAGCCTCTGCTTCATGCCAAGAGAATATTTTCTTGCAAGGCGCTTTCTCCACTGTGTAAGCCCGGTCAGCTCCAATGCATCGTCCACTGCTGATTTCGGAAGCGCCAGGATTCTCCGAATGATGTCGAGATTCTCTTCGCCGGTGAGATTCCCGTAGAATGCCGGCGCCTCTATAAAAGACCCGACTTCCTTCAGTATCTGTATCCTGTCCTGCGGGTACTTCTTACCGTCTATGATGAAGTCTCCCGCCGTCGGTTTCGTAAGGCCCAGGAACATCTTCATCGTCGTGGATTTGCCCGCGCCGTTCGGCCCGAGGAATCCATAGACCGTCCCTTTGGGAATATGGAGGTTCACATTGGAAACCGCGGTGAAATCTGCATACCTTTTCGTCAGATGGCTGCTTTCAATAATATTCATATTTCATTGCTCCTTTCTCCTGATATACTCTCGAAAATATCCTTTTCTCCCGCTTCACGTCTGCTTCTTTGGTAATTGCCGGAAATTCCAGGAGTATATTTTCCTTCGGTTCTCTTACAGTGTACACCGCCAACCTTACATCTACATTCCCGTAACCTTACATCTGCCTTACATTTTCTGCTGCCCACTCGATTTTCAGGCTAATACATGATATCATAAACCCATATTTCAGCGAACCAGTGCAGAACTCACCGCTAATTACGCAAAATGAAAGGACTGAAAGATTTTTATGAATACAGATTATCTGAAAAACAAGCGGATACTGCTCGTAGACGATGAACCGGAACTGCAGAATATGGTAACTTCCATCCTGAGGAATGCGGGCTTTACCTGTCTCCGGACTGCCGGAACTGTCCGGGACGCCGTGAATACCGCCCATGAGTTCAAGCCGGAACTTGCCATCCTCGACGTTATGCTTCCGGACGGAGACGGTTTCTCCCTGATGGAACAGTTAAAAAGCGGCTCCGACTATCCCATCCTGTTTCTGACTGCGCGGGGAGAAGACGAAGATAAGTTCCGGGGCTTCGGGCTCGGCGCGGATGATTACATGGTCAAACCCTTTCTCCCGAAAGAACTGGTATTCCGTATCACCGCAATCCTAAGGAGGACTTACAAAGATGAAACTCCTTTCGTGACACTGAAATACTGCCGGATTGATTTCGAGCGGGCGGAGGTTCTAAGAAGAGAGTCACCGGATGAACCCGATAAAACACTCCCCCTGACGGCCAAAGAATACGCCATTCTCCATACCCTCTACCGCAGCGCCGGACGCATCGTGACCATCGACGCCCTGTGCGAAGCCGCCTGGGGCGATAATCCCTATGGATATGAAAATTCCCTGATGGCCCATATCCGCCGGATCAGGGAAAAGATCGAAGAAAGCCCTTCCAAACCGGAATCTCTGATTACCGTGAAAGGCTTAGGCTATAAACTAATGATACAGTAAATACACCCCGTCAGACTGTCTTCCGACAGAGAAGTATTTGTGCCGCCATCCAAAGGCGGCGGAATGGAGATGAACATGAAAAGCATACCCAAATTAATCCGGCGATTCCTTGGCATCCTGCTGCTTGCCACTATCCTGCTCTTCTTCCTGAATATCATCGTACTTTTTACCCTTGCTTCCATTCAGACCCCCGGGGGCTCCCCCTGGACTACCGCTTTGGAAACCGGCAAAGCATTGCAGCGTTCAGAGGACGGCAGCGGATATATCCTGCCGGAAAAGATCTCATCAGAATTGATGAATGAACATGCCTGGGGTATCTTAATTGACAGTGATACCCTCCGGGTTGTCTGGCATACGGATAACCTGCCCCCGGAGATTCCGCTTGAATACTCTCTGTCAGACATCGCCTCTCTTACCCGGGGGTACGTCATGAATTATCCCACCTTTCCCGGAGAATCCAAAGACGGGCTGGTGGTCCTTGGCTATCCCAAAGACCGCTACTGGAAACACATGTACCCGAACTGGGACTATCATTTTATCGCAAATCTTCCCAAATACGCCTTAAATGTTCTGCTTGTGAATGCCATACTCGTCTTCCTGATCTATTTCACCGCGAACATGAAGCTTCTGCGTTCCGTCAGACCTATTGCAGAGGGAATACAGAAACTCCCCACCAAAGAACCTGTACTCATAAAGGAGAAGGGGTTGCTGTCCGAACTTGCCGCGAATATTAATCAGACCTCCGAGATCCTGCAGTCTCAGAATTATCAGCTCAGAAAGAAAGAGCGGGCGCGCGCCAACTGGATTGCCGGAGTCTCCCATGATATCCGCACACCCCTGTCTGTAGTGATGGGATATGCCGGACAGATGGAATGCGACCCCAGCCTTACAAAAGACGCGCGGCAGAAGTCCTCCGTCATCCTAAGGCAGAGCGAACGGATACGCAATCTGATCAATGATTTGAATCTCGCCTCGAAACTTGAGTACGATATGCAGCCGCTCTGCCGCACCCGGGAGAATGCGGTTGCCCTCGCAAGAACAGCCGCCGTTGATTTTATTAATATGGATATCGGCGGGAGATACCCCATCGAATGGACTACGGATGCAGAAATATCCGACTGCCCCGTCTATGTAGATAAGGATTTGATCAGGCGGGCAGTCTCTAACCTGATCTGGAACTGTATCAACCATAACCCGGACGGATGCACGATCTATATCTCCGTGCTGGCAGAAGCCGGATGTGATAATTCCGGGCATAATAATCTGACGCCTGCCGCCGGAACAGATGCCCGCCGGCCCGACGAGGCGGCAAATTGCAACTGCGTCATTCGGGTGGAAGACAACGGCACAGGTATCTCAGAAGAAGATCTGCGACGGCTGAATTCCCTGCCCCACTACATGATGTGCGACAGCGATATTAAGGAACAACGGCATGGGCTGGGCCTGCTGATCGTCAGACAGATCGCAGCCTCACACGGCGGCAGCATGATCCTGCGGCAGAGCGCCTGCGGCGGATTCGGGGCTGATATCCTGCTGCCCTTATATACCGGTCAGAGTAATTAGCGAAACATATGGTTAATCAAATCGGGTTATACTAAGTATTATAAGCCTGCCTGTACGGCCGAGTACAAGGCAGGCTTATATATTTCTAACGAGTATACATCTTCATATAATCTCCATGCGCATCTATCAGTTCGTCGCACATCTTCACGATATCATCGATGGAAAGTTCTGCTGCCGTATGCGGCTCCAGCATAGCGGCACGGTAGATATCTTCACGCCTGCGGGTACGCGCCGCCTCGATGGTCAGAAGCTGGGCGTTAATATTAGTCGTATTCATAGCCGCCAACTGTAACGGCAGCGCCCCTACACGGCAGGGGTTCACGCCGTTCGCATCTATCATACACGGAACCTCCACACAGGCTTCCGCCGGAAGATTGTCAATCAGTCCCCGGTTGATCACATTTCCGCCGATCTTGTACGGAACGTTTGTCACAACCGCTTCCATTATGTAGGAGGCATATTCGCGGCTGCGCTCGTGAGTGATCTTACCATTGTCCAATATCTTGTTCCGCTCTTCTTCCCACTCTGCGATCTGCTTGATACAGCGTCTCGGATACTCGTCTAACGGAATGTTGAACTGATCTATCAACTCCGGATAGCGGGATTTGATGAAAAACGGATTGTATTCCGCATTATGTTCGCTGGACTCGGTGCAGTAATACCCCAGATGCTTGATATATTCAAAACGAACCATATCATTATGCTTCTCTTCTGCGTTCTTCTTCGCTGCACGGCGGCGGATCTCCGGATACAGGTCATTTCCGTCCTTATCCCTGATATCAAGAAGCCATGCCATGTGGTTGATCCCGGCGATCGTCTCAATACGTCCTTCCAGCTTATCCTTCATATCCAGCTCTTCCAGAAGCGTACTGGTACAAACCTGCACGCTGTGGCACAGTCCCACAGTCCTTACTCCTGTATAGCGCTGCATATATCCGGAAAGAATCGCCATAGGGTTCGTATAGTTCATAAACAGAGCGTCCGGGCAGACCTCTTCCATATCTCTCGCGAACTCCTCCATTACCGGAATCGTACGGAGTCCGCGCATGATACCGCCGATACCAAGTGTATCCGCAATCGTCTGCTTCAAACCGTATTTCTTCGGGATCTCAAAGTCCGTAATCGTACATGGATCGTATCCGCCCACCTGAATCGCATTTACAACAAATGTTGCATCCTTCAATGCCGCTTTACGGTTCTCCGCTCCCAGATATGTTGAGATCCGGGCGCGTCCCTGATTCGTATTCTCGTTGATCGCCTTGATGATGATCTCGGAATCCTTAAGCCTCTCTGCATTGATATCATACAACGCAATCTCACTGTCGCATAACGCCGGGCTTCCCATGCAGTCTCCAAGTACGTTTCTTGCAAAAACAGTACTTCCCGCACCCATAAACGTAATTTTAGCCATGTCTCTAATCCTCCGTTTCTTGTCTTCTTCAAATGTTTCTTTATGATACCCAAATTATATTTTCCCAGGGATAAAAAAGCTATGCTATATGTTGTCAGAAATTGCAAAAATGTTGTATAATATGTTCTGCAGTTACTTATCCGGAAGAAAGGACAGATCATATGAATCAGCATACCAACCATTCCATGAAGCCGCTGGCAGTCTATTTCTACGGAAGAGAAAAATGCTCTTCCGGGCACAGTTACGGTCCCGGGATCCGTCCGCATTATCTCATCCATACCATACTAAAAGGAAAAGGGATCTTTCGTCTGGACGGCAGAGAATATACGCTGACAGCCGGAGACGCTTTCCTGATCCGCCCGCTGGAAACCACCTATTATGAAGCCGACGTCCTGGACCCCTGGGAATATATGTGGATCGGTTTCGACGGGACGGAGGTAACGTCGATCCTGAGCGAGACTTACTTTGACTCTTCTCCGGTCTGCTATATTAAAGACGCAAAGTGGATGTCCGGAATCTATGAACAGATCAGCACCCGTATGCGGGAGTACTATACGCAGCCCGACCGGAACGCCTTAACCGCCTGCGGGCTTTTGCTGGAACTCCTGGGCGGAATGGGCTCCCACCCGGTCAAAAACCAGAAAGACCCGACGCAGATCTACCTGGAGATGGCGAGGGAGTATATGAAAAATAATTACAGCTATGATATCCACATCTCAGAGATCGCGACCTTTATCGGGATCGACCGGACTTATCTGTACAGAATCTTCAAGGAGCAGGAACAGATATCCCCGAAGGGTTACCTGCAGCAATTAAGAATAAGAGCCGCAGGTAATATGCTTCGCTCTACAGAACATTCTGTCACAGAGATCGCATATTCCTGCGGCTTTAAAGATACTTCCGCATTCTGTAATCAATTCCGCCAGATGACCGGAATGACGCCGAAGGAATTCCGGAGATTTTCAGCGCTTGAAGAAGCAGATATCGACAGCGCATTAAGGAGCCGTGACCTGTAACTTCTGACGCTCCTGCCGTATAATGCGCTGGATACTCTTTTCCGCCAGAAAATACTTTTCCGCCAACTCCTTAATCGGCCTGCCTGACAGATGCTCCGTATATATCCTTGCATTCCTTTTTGCAAGTTCTGTCTTCGTGCTGGTCCTTTCTCCCCATGCTTTCTTTCCTTCCTCCTTCTTGGGGATATAGACTGCGGCGCCATCCACATATTGCTGTAACTGTTCGATCAAGTCCTGCGGCAAAACCTCTGCCGCGCGTATGTAATCCATCACATGCACCTCCCTGAAGTATGATCGTCCTCTCTGGCAGGCTGCCCGAAAAACCATTGTCGGACAATCCGCCGCATTCCTTGTGCATATCAGGACTTCTTATTCATCAGAATACCCTTTGTTACCAGACGACCGTCCGATTTTCCTGCTGCCCGGACACCTCCTACCGAATCAGCCTGCAATTGCCGGAGTATTCCTTCGATCTTCTCACAATATTCCAGTTCGTTCATATAAAATGCATATACGGAGCTTAACGCATTCGGCGGAGCCACCTGGCATTTGCCCTGCCGGATCATGGACAAGACATGCTCTGCAGCAGCCGTTTCCTGTTGTACCTGAGACAGACAGGAAGATGCCATGTCTCTTCCATAAAAGCGGCCGTCATCCGGTATAATCATAGCCGTGCACGGCGGCATTTTCTTATAAAGATACTGCATCTCAGCTTCTTCCCGGGAGAGTACTTTCATATCCACCAACTCTTCCAGAAGCTTACGGTAATCTTCCTTTTTCATATCCTCCACATCATACTTCTCCTTCAACTGCCGGATCTGTTCCTCCGTCAGTTCGCCTGACCCTTCCGACGCCCAGCCGACATCGTATTCCGAAGTAAATCCCGCTGCCTCCGCCAGCGTCTTATTGCCGAATACGCCTGTCTTAACTTCTTCCTCCTCAAACAACTTGTGTTTCTCCTTTGCCCCAAACTGAACCCTCATCAGGCTCTGAAAACGCCATTCATTCTCCACCTTCTTTCTGAAAAGTTCCGCTTGTTTCTTCTGTTCCTCTGTCCGTGCCGAAGCATCTGCACTTCTTAGTTCTGTCACATTCATAATGCTTCCTCTTACCTTATGCATGGATTGAATCATCTTCCTACAGCATAGCCAAAGCCGATACATTATTACAGGCTTTCCCGCATATGTAAGTAAAGCGCCCAGTTAATCCGTCGTTCATAACTGATGTTATTCTCAATCAGAGTCCATAACAATATGCTTTCTTCTCAATCCTGCATCCCTTTCTTTGTTTTTTAGTATCCCAATTTATATTGTACCATGCCGCGCACAAAAACACAGAACATATTTTTTTTAAATTAAGAATGTGCCGGGCCACTTTTCACATCCATGCCGATCACTCTGCCAATTTCTCATGCCAATTTCTCTGAAAAATCAAATCTTCAAATAACGTCTGAAATATGCTACAATATTTTATATAACATAATTCAAAAAGTCAAAGACCTCGCGGCAGTCGTCAAATGTACATGGAAACATGCCCGCTTGGTCCGCTGCTCACGGGAATAAAGATCGAATACTGCAACGAGAAAGGAATATAGAACATGCAAGAAAATCGGAAAACACCGCGCCCCGCATTTCACGGGAGTGATATTGAACAAATTGAACAATACTATGGAATCCCCAAAGAAAATATCGTAAAATTCGGAGCCAATGTGAATCCTCTTGGACTTTCAGATTCCGTACGCAAAAACCTGTCGGAGCATCTCGATATTATTACAAGTTATCCGGACAGAGATTATAAGAGCCTCAGACAGGTCGTCGCCGCCTACTGCGGTACGGATGCGGATTATGTAGTGACCGGCAACGGTTCTACCGAACTGATCTCTTTGCTGATCGGCCAACGCAACGCCCGGCATGCACTGGTAATCGGCCCCACTTATTCCGAATATGACCGGGAGCTGTCCCTTACCGGCGGACATATCTCCCATTACTATCTAAAGGAATCTCAGGACTTTCGGATGGATATGGATGATTTTAAGAAAGCGCTTACAGATGACGTCGATTTCCTGATCCTGTGTAATCCCAATAACCCTACCTCCTCTGCCCTTACACAGGACGATTTACGATGGCTGGCAAGATTATGCAAAGAACGGGACATCTTCATTATGATTGATGAGACTTACGTGGAATTCGCACCGCATATAGATAGAATTACCGCGATACCTCTGGTATCTGATTTTGACAATCTTATGGTTATCCGAGGCGTATCTAAGTTCTTCGCCGCCCCCGGACTGCGCCTGGGTTACGGCGTAACCAGTAACCGCCGATTCTTAAAAGAACTAAAAAGGAACCAAAATCCCTGGTCTTTAAACAGTCTCGGGGCATACGCCGGGGAACTGATGCTTCAAGATACCGATTATATCAACCGTACAAGAGAACTCATCCTTTCGGAACGTGACAGATGTCTGGAAAAACTTATGGAGTTCAGCCACGTGAAGGTCTATCCCGCCTATGCGAATTTCATCCTGATCAAACTTCTGAAAAACGACCTCTCCTCTTTCGACGTATTCGACCATGCCATCCGGCAGGGAATGATGATCAGGGATTGCTCCTCCTTCGAAGGACTTCCCGGAGAATATGTCCGGTTCTGCATTATGAATCCGGACGACAATACACGGCTTCTGAACTGCCTGGGTGAATTATTGGCATAACTAATCTGCACGGCACGCAACAATCAATCCAAAGCGCCTTCAAAAAATTGCCTGTGCGCCGGGAAGCATTCCCCGGCCGTACAGGCAGATATTTTCCAGACCCGATCTGTAAATACAGAATCTATCGTATCATATCTCTTTTTATCTCTGCATATAATAGCCTGAACTCGCTATCCGGAGACGCTTATGACTATCTATACTGTAAAAGAAGGAGATACCGTAGACGGCATCGCAAATGCGTTTGGCACTCCCGCTTCGACCATTATCTATCAAAACCAGATTCCCTATCCCTACCGTCTCGCTATAGGCGAAGCGCTGCTGCTTCAAGGCGATACTGTCCCCCGGAACTCCCTGCCGTCGATTTACGCCGGCGGATATGCATATCCTTTCATCAGCCGGTGGGTACTGGAGGAAACTCTGCCCTTTATAGACACTCTCTATATATTTTCTTATGGCTTCACTCCCGACGGCACGTTGATTCCACCGCCCCTTGATGATACTTGGATGATCAGTATGGCGCAGAAGTATAATGTGACTCCTGTCCTGACTCTTACCCCCTTCGGTGATGACGGCAAATTCGACAACTCCCTGATCTCTTCTGTCATCAACGACTTAAATGCAAGAACCCGTTTAAAAGACGCTATTGTAAATCAGATTACAAACCGGGGATTCCAGGGACTGGATATTGATTTTGAATACATCCTCGCAAGCGACCGAGAGGCTTTCGTAGACTTTGTCATTTATCTTCAGGAAGCTGTGAGCGCTCTTGGCTATCTAACCTCTGTCGCTCTCGCACCGAAAACTTCTGATTCACAGACAGGTCTTCTGTATGAAGGCAAGGATTACCAACGACTGGGAATGGCGGCGGATTATGTCCTGCTAATGACATATGAATGGGGTTATACCTATGGCCCTGCTATGGCTGTCGCCCCGCTGAACAAGGTTCGGGAAGTCGTTGAATACGCAGTCAGCGTCATCCCTCCCGAAAAGATTCATCTGGGAATCCCTAATTATGGGTACGACTGGCGGCTGCCTTATGTAAGAGGCGTCTCCAGGGCCACTACCATCGGAAATATAGAAGCAGTTCAACTCGCCATCTATAACAACGCTGTCATTCAATTCGATACACTCTCCCAGTCTCCTAATTTCCGATATTTTACCACGAACGCAGAACATGAAGTCTGGTTCGAAGATGTACGGAGTCTGAATAGTAAATTCAGCCTGGTGGAGAGATGTTGAGGGGAAAATTGATTCCGGGCGCAATGGCACGAGCGAA
>CANODD010000058.1 GCA_947564705.1 uncultured Dorea sp.
TTGGAAGATACCATTCGAAAGGTTCTGGAGAAGCTTGGGGCAGAGTAGGATTAGCGTAGGATTGGCGTATGAAAGACGATTTGCAGCCAAATATTACGAAAAGATTAAGTGTTTCTTAAAAAATATTTTACAAATCCGAAATATGTGGTATAATGAAAATCCAGAGATTACCGAGTTTATATTGTATAAAAAGTACAGATAATAAGATTATCATATAAATAGATGAGAGTATGAAATAATTAGACATTGAGGTGCAACATGGAACAATATATTATAAAGGGCGGACATCCACTTGTCGGAGAGGTAGAGATAGGTGGAGCGAAGAATGCCGCACTGGCGATTCTTGCTGCCGCTATTATGACGGATGATACAGTATTGGTAGATAATGTGCCGGATGTGAACGATATTAATGTATTGCTGGATGCGATCTCGGGTATCGGCGCCAATATACACCGGGTAGACCGTCATACGGTCAAAGTGAATGGAAAGAATATTAACAGTGTTGACATAGAATATGATTATATTAAGAAGATACGTGCTTCTTATTATCTTTTAGGAGCGTTGCTTGGGAAGTATAAGCATGCGGAAGTGGCGCTTCCGGGCGGATGCAACATCGGCAGCAGGCCGATTGACCAGCATCTGAAGGGATTCCGTGCCCTGGGAGCATATGTATCCATTGAACACGGGAAGATCATAGCGGAGGCGGACCGGCTGATCGGTAAGCATATTTATTTTGATGTGGTCAGTGTCGGCGCGACGATTAACGTAATGATGGCGGCGACGATGGCAGAGGGCCTGACTATCATGGAGAATGTTGCGAAGGAGCCGCATGTGGTGGACGTTGCAAATTTCCTGAATAGTATGGGAGCAAATATCAGAGGCGCCGGAACGGACGTGATTAAGATACGCGGCGTACAGCATCTGCATCGTACGGAATATTCTGTAATTCCGGATCAGATAGAAGCGGGGACATTTATGTTCGCAGCGGCGGCTACAAGAGGCGACGTTACGGTGCTGAATGTGATCCCGAAGCATCTGGAGGCGACGGTCGCGAAGCTGACCGAGATTGGCTGTGAGGTGGAAGAATTTGATGATGCCGTGCGTGTAGTTTCCAAGGGCGGCTTAAGGTGTACGCATGTTAAGACCCTGCCATATCCCGGATTCCCTACGGATATGCAGCCTCAGATAGGGGTTACGCTGGCTCTGTGCAGAGGGACAAGTACAATTACGGAGAGTATCTTTGAAAATCGTTTCAAATATTTGGATGAGCTTGCGAGGATGGGAGCAAATATAAAGATAGAGGGCAATTCGGCGACGATAGAAGGAATCCGGCGTTTTTCAGGCGCAAGAGTGAGCGCGCCGGATCTGCGGGCGGGAGCGGCCCTTTGTATTGCCGGACTTGCCACCGATGGGATTACGATCGTGGACGATATTGTGTATATCCAGAGAGGATACGAACGATTCGAAGAAAAATTGCGCGGTATCGGGGCTATTATAGAGAAGGTTAATTCCGAGAAGGAGATACAAAAGTTTCGTTTAAAGGTGGGTTAATATAAACAGCATCTGTCATTGACAGGTGCTGTTTGAATATGTGCAGAATGGCAGAGTTATGATATGAGAGAGGAGTTTTTATATGGGAATCTATCTAAATCCTGGGAATGAAAAATTTGCCCAGTGTATCAATTCGGAAATCTACGTTGATAAAACAGGACTGATCCGTTATTGTAACCGGGTCATGAATTCCCTGCAGAAGTATATCAGCATGAGCAGACCCCGCAGATTCGGGAAAACTGTAACTGCGGACATGCTTGTGGCGTATTACAGCCGCGGATGTGATTCCAGAGAGTTGTTCGAGGGATATGAGATTTCAAAAGACGAGAATTGTGAAAAACATTTGAACAAATATAATGTCCTTTTCTTAAATATGCAGGAGTTTTTGAGCCGAACAAATTCTATGGAGAAAATGTTGGATTTACTTAAGAACAGAATCGTCCGCGAGATTGTAAATGAATATCCGGAAGTCGATTATTTTGATAAGCAAGATTTGATCGGATGTATGCAAGATTTATATGGTGAAGTTGGAATTCCTTACATTTTCATTATCGACGAATGGGACTGCGTCTTCAGAGAATACAAATCAGAAACCGAAGCACAGAAGATGTATCTTGATTTCCTGCGGGATCTCCTGAAGGATAAGGGATACATTGCCTTATGCTATATGACTGGAATTCTTCCCATCAAGAAATACGGAACCCACAGTGCGCTGAACATGTTTGATGAATTTTCCATGACATTCCAGGGAGTGTTGGCAGAGTATGTCGGATTTACGGAGGAAGAGGTCAGGGAATTATGTACGCGTTATCAAATGGACTTTGAGGAGACAAAGAGATGGTATGACGGATACTGTCTCGAAGATGTGGGTTCGATCTATAACCCGCGTTCCGTGGTCAGCGCCATGCGTTTCGGCAAATTCCAGTATTACTGGAACCAGACGGAGACTTTCGAAGCCCTCCGCGTCTACATCGACATGAATTTCGAAGGGCTTAAGGACGCCGTTATTGATATGATCAACGGTAAAAACGGTGTGGCGGTCAATGTCCGCAGTTTTACAAATGATATGATTACGTTCCATTCCAAAGATGACGTACTGACCCTTCTGGTTCATCTGGGATATCTGGGATACCGCAGCGACACGGAAGAGGTATTTATCCCGAATCATGAGATTCTGAATGAGTACGTGAATTCCATCAGTAATTCTGACTGGGGGGAAGTGACGGAAGCCCTGAAGAATTCCAAAGCCGCGTTGGAGGCGGTCTGGAGAGGTGATGAAGATTATGTCGCGAAGGCGGTGCAGAGAGCGCATTACGAGAGCTCCTATCTGCAGTATAACGATGAAAACGCTCTCAGCTACACGATCTCACTGGCATTTTATGTGGCGCGCAATTATTATACGGTAATCAAGGAGATGCCGTCCGGAAAGGGGCGGACGGATATCGTCTACATTCCAAGAAAGCAGTTTGCCGGAAAGCCGGCGCTCTTGATTGAGTTGAAGTGGAACCGGACTGCGGAAAGCGCCGTTGATCAGATTAAGGAAAAATGTTATCCTGAGGCTCTGAAGGAATATACCGGCAGTCTGCTTCTTGTGGGGATTAATTACGATGAAAAGACGAAGGAGCATAGCTGCAGGATTGAGTCTTACGAAATGTAAATACAACGACAGAGGTGACGATACATGACGAAGATACTGGTCGTAGAGGATGATTTGGCTTTAAGCACCGGACTGTGCTTTGAATTAGATACAGGCGGATATCTCACGGTGGCATCCTATAATTGTCAGAAAGCGCGGCAGCTTCTTAGAAGCGGCGCTTTCGATCTGATGCTCCTGGATGTAAATCTTCCGGATGGAAATGGATTCGATCTCTGCCGGGAAATAAAGGAGGAGCTGCCGGATCTTCCGGTCATATTTCTTACTGCCAACGATCTGGAGCAAGACATCCTAAATGGTTTTGACCTGGGAGCGGATGACTATATCACCAAGCCTTTTAACATACAGATATTGAAGCGCCGTATAGAAGTCGCGCTTCGCAGGCAGGCGTCTGCCGTAAAATCTTCGGCAGACAGTTATAACGACGGGTATCTGTGTCTGGATTTTGGTACGCTGACTGCGGTTCGGGACGGGGAGAAGCTGGCGATCACTCCCAATGAATATAAGCTTTTGCGGCTCTTGACCGCCAATGCCGGCAATATCGTGACCCGGCAGATTCTGTTAGAGAAGCTATGGGACTGCGACAGCAACTACATCGACGACCATACGCTTACCGTAACCATGAACCGGCTGCGGTCTAAGATAGAGGGCGCATCCCATTCCTATATCCGGACTGTCAGGGGAATGGGCTACATCTGGACGGGGGCGGGAATATGAAGAAGCTTACTAACTGTTCAGAACGGAATTGCAGGTATAGCAGAAGGTGTCCTGACATTCTGCTATTTGTCATTGCTCTCCTTCTCATCCTCCTGTGCGTACTGTGGGATTACATCCCTCCCTCATGTATACGGATAGTTATCCTGGCCTGCGGCGGCGCCGTGCTTGGGCTGGTATTTTTGTGGCGGCAGCAGCAGAGACGGCAGCAGTCAGATCTGGCGAATACTGTCTGTGAGACGATAGACGCGCTCATGGATGACCGTGAACCGGAGAATTATCATCCTTACGAAGATTCGCAGGTTTCCAAGGTACAGGGGAAGCTTCTTCAATACTATGACCGTATGCAGGAAGGACGGCGGCAGAGCGAACAGGATAAGCAGACGATACAGGAGCTGGTCAGTGATATTTCCCATCAGGTGAAAACACCTGTGGCAAATATTCAGATGTTCACGAACATATTACAGCAGCATCAGCTATCAGAGGAAAAGCGCGCCGAATTTCTCGCGACTATGGCTGCGCAGATCAATAAACTGGATTTTCTGATGCAGTCACTTATTAAGATGTCCCGCCTGGAAACCGGGACATTTACTCTGCATATGGAATCCCAAAGCCTGTATCACACCATCGCACAGGCTGTCAATAGTGTCTGGGGAAAAGCAGATCTGAAAAATATCCAGATCGACGTAGAGTGTGACAGTGATACCATCGTGCGGCACGATATCAAGTGGACTGCGGAGGCATTGGAGAATATTCTCGACAACGCGGTAAAATATACGCCGGAGGGCGGAAGTATCCGTGTGACCGTCCGTCCATGGCAGTTTTATACCCGCATCGACATTGCAGATACGGGAATCGGAATTGCTGCCGAACATTATAACGACATTTTCAAACGGTTCTACCGGGCGCAGGAGGTTTCCGCCGAAGAAGGGGTTGGCCTGGGCCTGTATCTGGCCCGGGGGATACTTACCCGTCAGAAGGGATATATTACAGTATCATCAGAACCGGGGGCAGGCACAACCTTCTCCGTGTTTATGCTGAACTATTCATCTTAAGCAGGCATGCCGAGTTCAAAAAAGATCTAAAGGCAGAAAGGAGACGAAGCGAGACATATGGATATCGTAACCATACATAACGTGAAGAAATATTTTGGCAAGGGTCCCCGCCAGGTCAGGGCAATAGACGGCGTCAGCCTTTCCATAGAAAAGAGCAGGTTTACCGCCATTGTCGGTGCGTCCGGTTCCGGCAAGACGACGCTTCTTAATCTGATCGGGGGTCTGTATGAGCCCACCGAAGGGACTGTAATCGTAGACGGGATCGATCTGTCCGTACTGACGGAAGAACAACTGACTATATTCCGCCGCAGAAAGGTGGGTTTTGTCTTCCAGGACTACAATCTTGTGCCGGAACTGACCATTCGGGAGAATATTCTGTTCCCCCTTGCGCTGGATGATTCTTGCCCGGATCAGATGTTTTTTGCGCAGATCGTAGAGGCTCTGGGACTTAAGGAGCAGTTAGACAGGTTTCCTTACATGCTCTCCGGAGGGGGCCAGCAATGTACCGCCATAGCCAGAGCGCTGATCACCAAACCTTCTGTCGTCCTGGCCGACGAGCCCACCGGGAGTTTCGATGCCCGGACCAGCCAGAATGTGGCGGGACTTCTGAAGATGACTGCAGAAACATTTCACCAGACATTGATCATGATCACGCATAATCAGGAACTCGCCCAACTTGCAGACCGAGTGGTGCGTCTGCAGGACGGGCGCGTTGTTCCGTCTGCAGCTCCTTAGGAAATATCCTGCGCAATCTGTATCAGTTATTTTTCTGCAACTCCTAAGTTACAGAAATGTACCTTTCCTGTACCGTGATCGTAACATTGAGGTGTTATGCTTTTATTATAAAAGGAACCGTACATTCAGGAGGTAACATCAATGGAAGAAATGTTGAAAACTCTCACCCGGCGCAGCTTTGCCGCAGGCAGGATGCGCAATCTGACCGCGGCGCTTGCCATCGCGCTTACAGCGGTTCTGTTCACTTCTGTCACTACCATCAGTATCGGGACGCAGCAGTCTATGACTCTTACCATGCAGATGCAGAAAGGCAGCAAATCGGACGGCGATTTCCGCAATATGACCGAAGATCAGTTTCAAATGTTAAAGGAGGCAGATTTTATTGAATCTGCGGGTCTTCGGATGTCTGTAGATTTTCTGTCAAACACAAAACGTCATAATATCGAATTCGATGTCCTGGACGAGGTACAGGCAGAATTAACATTCTGCAGTCCCACTCATGGCAAGGCGCCGTCTGCCGCAGACGAGATCGTTGCTTCTGACCTGGCGCTTCGCGATCTAGGAGCCGAACCGGAGGTGGGCGCAGAAGTAACGATTGAATTCACGGCTCATGGAAGAGAATACAGACTGCCGATGACGGTGTCCGGCTGGTACGAAGCCACGAACGACCAGGTGAGTATGATGTGGGCCGGGACTGCTTTTCGTGATGCTTATCCGGACATCTTTCGCTTCACTTATGACCGGGATAAAGATATGGCGGGAACTTATATGTCAGATTTCATCGCTGTTAATACGATCGGGCTGCAGGGCAGGATAGATGAGCTGGCGGTTCGTATGGGCGGGAATCCTGACGATATGAATGCGGAAAATTATCTTCCGGCAACGGTGAATACCGCATCCCATCAGCCATTAGATCCGGAAATATTTATTATGGCGGCAGTCATTGCGGTACTGTTCATCTTCTGCTGTTATCTTTTGATTTACAATGTATTCGACATCGCAGTTATGCAGGAGATCCGCCGTTTTGGGCTGTATCGAACCATAGGCATGAGCCGGCGCCAGGTGAAAAGACTGATTAACAGACAGGCGTTATGGCTGTC
This sequence comes from uncultured Dorea sp., assembly GCA_947564705.1. Lineage (GTDB taxonomy): Bacteria > Bacillota > Clostridia > Lachnospirales > Lachnospiraceae > Sporofaciens. Next base: position 6,810 of record CANODD010000058.1, read on the forward strand.
CTGTATCGGAATCCCCGTCGGCCTGCTTACCGGCTTTTTCATCGGAAAAGCCGTCCTGCCGCTGATCATGAACACTCTGTCTACGGAATATAAGAATATCGCGGCGGATGTCTCGCCCTCGCCTGCCATATTCCTTTGCGCGGCGCTTTTAACTTCCATGACGGTATTCCTCAGCACCCGGAAACCGGTCAGAGTGGCGGCAAATATCCCTCCCATCGAGGCGTTTCGTTATGTGGAAAGCGGCACAGGGAAACGAACCAGCCGGAAAAGTGGGTTGGGTGCGGATATCCCGCGTCTTGCTCTGTCCAATCTGGGGAGAAATAAACGCCGCAGTATATTCATCATAGTATCGCTGATGCTTTGCGTAGTGCTGCAAAACAGTGTCGGAACCGCGGCCGGCAGCCTGGATATAGAGAAACAGGCTGCCTATATGATCCGGACGGATTTTGCAGTCGTCGATGCCGCGGCTATGAACGGGACGAAGGGATTCGTGTTCCGGGAGGACGGCTTAAGCGAACAGACAATCAAGGCTGTCAATGCACAGCCGGGGGTAACGGATGCTTCCCCCGTTTACAAAAATACTGCGGAGGATACCAACGTAACCTATGACTGGGGTCACAGGTTTGTAGAAGAGGAGGCTGCCGACGAGGACAGCGTGATTGCAGTCCGTTTTGACGAAAACTATGCAAACTTTGGTGTCGGCGACGACGGGAATCCAGTCTGCAATGTATACGGTATGGAAGAATCCGCTGTTGCCCGGCTCGATCTGCGGGAAGGCGAGACGGACGCCCATATCCTTTATGAAGAAATGGAGGAGGGAAAAGGCGTCGTTGTGGGCGTCAATGTCAATCGTGCCGATATGTCGATCGATAAAGATTTTGATTTTATCGATGTGGGCGAGACCATCACCGTCCGCAAAAACGGTGAACCTGTCATGGAGCTTCCGGTACTGGCAAAGGCCGCCGTCAACGGAGATGATCAGGAGATCGGCTTCACCTGCAACGGTCCTATGGAGGTTGGCGGCGACGGATTATTCTTGTACCTGCCGACCGGCATTTATAAAGAATTGTACGATGAACCCGTTATTTATAAATATGCTTTTAACGTGGAGGAAAACCAGCAGGAGAATATGACTGCATTTTTGAATCAATATATAGAGAATGAAGATACCAGCGTCAATTACCTTTCTGCCCGGTCTGCCAGAGAGAGCGCTGAAGGAGAGCGTGCGATGATCAACTTCGTCGGCGGTCTGGTGGGTGTGATCTTCGGCATTGCGGGTATATTGAATCTGATCAATATGATGATTACAACCATTCTGACCCGCCGTCATGAGTTTGCGGCCATGCAGAGCATCGGAATGACAGCCCGCCAGCTTACAAAGATGATGATATATGAAAGCGTCTACTATGCGGCCGGAGCCTGCCTGTCAGGAATCGCGGCGGCGGCGCTCTTAGACCTTACGCTCATCAGGAATCTCCTTGGCTCTATGTGGCATTTTACTTTCCGGTTCACACTGGTGCCTGCATTTGCCGTAAGCGTGATCTTGATGATCGTATCTGTAATCGTTCCGGTTCTGGCTCTAAGGTTCTTCAATAAGGGCAGTATCGTGGAACAACTGCGGGTGGCGGAGTGATGATCAGAACCGCCGAAAAGACAGAGGCAAGGAAGATTCCAAGAATATATACAGGTAAAGAAGGAGGAGCAATATCTTATGGAAAGTATTTTAAAAGCAGCGAACCTTAAAAAATATTACGGCAGAGGCGATACCATGGTAAAGGCGCTGGACGGCGTTGATCTGGAGATTGAACGGGGAAAATTCACCGCGGTAATCGGCACCTCCGGCAGCGGGAAATCCACTCTTCTTAATATGCTGGGCGGTCTGGATACGCCGACGGAGGGCAGTGTCAGAATCGGCGGCACCGAGCTCTCGGCGCTTGATAATGAACAGGCAACCATCTTCCGGCGTAAGCAGATCGGGTTCATCTTTCAGAATTATAACCTGGTGCCTGTCCTCACTGTGTGGGAAAATATCGTATTTCCCATCTCACTGGACGGGCAGAAGCCGGACAGATCATTCATCATGAAGGTAGTGACATTGCTGGGGCTGGAGACGAAGCTTGACAGTCTGCCGAACAATCTGTCCGGCGGACAGCAGCAGCGTGTGGCTATAGCGCGGGCGCTTGCCTCCAAGCCGTCTATCATCCTGGCAGATGAACCGACGGGGAACCTGGATTCCAAAACCAGCGACGATGTGATCGGTCTGCTGAAAATGACGAGCCGGGAATTTCATCAGACTATCGTTATGATAACCCATAACCCGGCGATCGCCCAGATGGCAGACCGCATTGTAAGAATCGAAGACGGGCGTATCGTTGCGCAGGCATAAAAAATTTGCTATAATAAAAAACAAGCTGCCCCGAGGGGAGGGTTCGATATGGGGAATCATAAAAGATTTAATACTACAGGTATTTGTATACCGTCTTTGCACTATATGGTAGATACCACGGATATGATCCGGCAGATTATTGAAGACTATATTGAACAGGGAGAATATTTTACGATCAATCGTGCGCGCCAGTTTGGAAAGACGACGACATTAGAGCTGATTTATCAGAAGTTGAAAGAGAAATATGTTGTATTGGATTTAAGCTTTGAGGCGGCGGATGAGTATTTCCAATCCCTGGAAAGCCTTGCCAAAGGACTGACTATGGATATTGCGGACCGGCTGGAGCAGCAGGGATGTTCTGATGCTGTGCGGGAAGAGTGGAAAGTTCCGGTTTCAGAAGAATTTCCGCTGCGTGAGTTTGGGAGGAAGATTACGGCTCTGTGCCGCCGGTGTGACAGGGAAGTCATTCTGATTATTGACGAAGTAGATAAGAATGCGGATAATCAGATATTCTTGACTTTCCTGGGATTGTTGAGAGAAAAGTATCTGAAGCAGAGAAGCGGAAAAGATTATACTTTTAAATCTGTCATTCTTGCAGGTGTATATGATATCAAGAACTTAAAATTGAAAATGCATGCACCGGAAGAATTAAAGTATAACAGCCCCTGGAATGTTGCCGCCGATTTTAATATTGACATGAGCCTCTCGGAGACAGGGATCAGGGGAATGCTGAATGATTACGAGAAAGATTATCATACGGGAATGGATGCAGAGAATATTGCCTGTCAGATATATAACTATACGTCCGGTTATCCGTTCCTTGTATCCAGATTGTGCAAGATACTGGATGAGCAGGTGGCTGGATCAAAGGAGTTTCCTACCCGGTCCTTGGCATGGACAAAGGACGGTTTTCAGGCAGCGGTAAAGGTGATGTTATATGAACCAAATACATTGTTTGATGATATACGAAAGAAGCTGGATGAATACCTGGATTTGTCTGAGATGATATATACACTATTGTTTACAGGAAAGAGTATTGCATATAATCCGGACAATCTGGCGATGGATATTGGAGTTCGTTTTGGATTTATAACATGTATGAACGAACAGATTGCAGTTGCAAACAGAATCTTTGAGATGCGGTTTTACAATTACTATCTGGCGGAGGAAATGCTGCAAAGCAGTATTTATACGGCATCCATGCAGATTAAGAATCAGTTTGTTCATGGAAAAACTTTGGATATGGAATTTAAAACCTATCATTAATGGAATTGGGAATTATTATATAGAATCCAGAACCAGAAGTATGGGACGCACAGATGTTATTATAGATTATTTAGGGAAGCAATATATTATAGAAATGAAGATTTACCGCGGTAATGAGTATAATCTGCGCGGTGAACAACAGTTGATAGGTTATCTGAATGATTATCAATTAGACAAGGGGTATATGCTGAGCTTTAATTTTAACAAAAAGAAACAGACCGGAATTCATGAAGTCAGGCTTGGAGACAAAATATTGATCGAAGCAATTGTATAGAGAAATCGCTGTAAAAATCCTGGGTTCCAGGGTCTTTACAGCGATTTTTATGTAGTTATGCTGTCTGGTTAAGCTGCGCCTTGATGATTCGTGTCTCGCTCTCAAGATGGGCCAGCCTGAGGAGAAGTATCTCTTTTTCATTCTCGATTTTTAACGCCTTGTCAAGCTTGCGGTCCAAATCAAGATGCCCTTCGGCAACGATCTTAATGCCTGGATTCGTCTCATTCTCCAGGGTAAGTTCAAGAGTAGTCGTCCGGTTTTTAAGCTCCCGGGTGTCTTTCTTGAGTTCTTGAGTATCCTTCTTGAGTTCTTGAGTATCCTTCTTAAGTTCTTGAGTATCTTTCTTGAGTTCTTGAGTATCTTTTTGAAGTACTTGCACGTCGTCTTTCAGTACCTGCACGTCATCTTTTAGGCCCTGCACGTCATCTTTCAGTACCTGCACGTCATCTTTTAGTTCTTGTACATCATTTTTTATCATTTGTATATCGTCTTTGGTCGGCTGAAATAAATTAGCGATTGCCTGTAAGTCATCCTTTGTTAATGCCATCTTACCACCCCTTTTACGATAATACCGTTGTTTTGACAATTTGTATTATATCATGTCTGGACGGGAAAGTCTATGGGATTATAAGTTCGTTCCAATTCGTTCCAATTCGTTCCAACTTTCGAAAGGCTTTGAATGACAGGAATGCCGATTTGTGTTAAAGTATTTAGTGAATACATGGATTGCGATAATGGGGATATCATAAATTTTGAAAAGAAAGAGGGACTAAAAAATGGGAAAAGAGTATTGGAACGGAGCTGAAGCGGCGCATAGACGCGTTATGATGAAAGCGGCCGGATATTCCGACGAGGATATCCGTAAGAAACCGCATATAGGAGTGCCGAACTCTTATATGTCAGGTTCGCCGGGGACGGCGCATTTAAGACAGGTGACAGAAGCGGTGAAGGAAGGTATATGGGCCGCCGGGGGAATACCGGTGGAATTCGGGATTCCCGCTACCTGCGGAAATATTGCCAACGGCGCGGATGAGATGAAGTATGAGCAGGTGGGGCGGGATATAGTCGCAATGTCTATTGAGTTTGTGTCCCGGGTACATAATTTTGACGCCATCTGCTGTGTGGCAAGCTGCGACCTGATTATCGCGGGCTGTTATCTGGCGGCCTGCCGTCTGGAGATTCCGGCAATGGTGGTTACAGGCGGTTCTATGCAGGCGGGGAACTACTGCGGCAATACGGTGGTGGAGGCGGATCTGGATTCGGCCAGGTTCTCCGGAGCTTCCGAGGAGGAGTTGATGGAGATGGAGGACAGCGTATGTCCGTCGTTCGGCGCGTGCCCTTCCATGGGGACTGCGAACACGATGCAGATGCTTGGAGAGGTGCTGAATCTTGTGATGCCCGGAACGTCTACCATTCCGGCCTCTGATAATGCGAGACTCCGCGCCGCCCGTACAGCGGGAAAATATGTGGTAGAGCTTGCCGGTTCGGGGAGGACTCCTAAGGAGCTTATTACGAAAGATGTATTGGAAAATGCGATTATGTTCGATATGGCGGTTGCCGGATCTACCAACGCGGTGCTTCATATCCTTGCATATGCATATGAACTGGGGATTGATCTGACTCTGGCGGATTTTGAAAAATATGCCAAAGAAATCTACTGTATCAATGCGGTGATTCCGAGCGGGCCGTATACGGTGGTAGATTTCCACTATGCAGGCGGTGTTAAGAATGTTATGAA
>CANODD010000059.1 GCA_947564705.1 uncultured Dorea sp.
CCTCAATTCCGGCAATATCCTGAGCATTAACCAAACCCGGGTCCAGGGCGCCCTGAACCGGCAGAATATTTCTTCGATTAATTATACGGGAACCCGCAGAATACCGGATTCATACCGTCCGGCGCGTACACATGCCAGCGAAGGTTCATATGCTCCTGTACATACACAGTCTCCAAGGGAGGCACTCCCGGCCCGGGACACACATCCGATTCCTCCTCTTTGCAATCTTATACAAAAAGGCCAGAAGATGAATATCGGGACAGCCGGACAATTACAACGGGTCAGAATTGCCATGGGCTGGAACGTCCTCAACCCGCAGTGTGATATCGATCTGTCCGCATATCTGCTGGATGATTCGGGCAAGGTCCCTGCCGACGACTGGTTCGTATTCTACGGACAGACGCGAAGTCCTGACGAAAGCGTTATCCTGAATACCGGCGGTTCCTCGCAGGACCGCGAAATTGCCGACATTGATTTTACAAAGCTTCACGCTTCGATACGCAAGATCGTGTTTGTCCTAACCATCAATGAAGCCTTTGACCGGCGCCTGAATTTCAGCATGGTGAAGGACGCCTATATCCGGCTTCTTAACCCGGCCGATCACCGGGAGATATTAAGCTTTATGCTGACAGATTATTATGAGAATGTCACTTCCATGATGCTGGGAGAGATCTATCTGTACAATGACACCTGGAAATTCAATGCAATCGGAAACGGAGTCGCCAGAGACCTCGCCGGCCTGTGTGAATTATACGGTGTTCAGACAAATTAAACTGGAGGGAACAACATCTATGCTTACATTTGAGACAATCAACGAATTAACCTTGAAGGTTACCTGTACGGGAAATGATATCTTATTCACCAAGGCCGGCGCTTACATTGCCGGTGACTGTCCCGGCAATACAAACTACCGCTTTGAGAAAGTCCTGTTAGGACCTCAGGCGAACCTGACCCAGGCGATTTTCGGTTCTATCGCACGGCGTGTTACCGGGGAGAATATTCCGCTTATGAAGGTTACGATGAACGGGAATTCCGAGACCTACTATGCCTGCAACGCCCAGCATGTCCTGATATACAAGCTTGGAATCGGCGAAGTCATCTCCGTGGAATCCGAAAATATTCTTGCATTCACCCAGGACTGCAGATACAGCGTCCGGTTTATCGGAGTAGGCGTCCTCTCGCAAAAGGGACTGGCAACTTCTACCCTCACCGGTGAAGGCAATAACGCCTATGTCGCCATCCTCACGGACGGAAACCCAATCGCCCTCAGCAACGTGGAGACCCGCAATACCATCTCCGTCGATCCGGACGCCGTAATCTGCTGGATGGGAAATGGAAACTGTGACCCGCATATAAAGACAGATGTTAACTGGAAGACCTTTATCGGTCAGTCCTCCGGCGAATCTTACTCCTTTGAATGGCACGGCGGTCTGCCGGTAACCGTGATTATCCAGCCCTCCGAACGGCAAGGGGGCATTCAGTTGAAGATAGACTGATTTCCTGAATCGAGCAGGGAAGACTTTTCCCTGCTCGCCTCGGCATATTCTCGCGCCTGTTACGGTAAAGGGGCGCCGCAAAATGCGGCGGTTCCACAAGATATTGTTACAGCATCCATCATATCTGAACATTATCTTGCAGAAACCTGCTATTTTGCGGCACCCCCGTATTATGACAGACAGCACACTAGTCCTTTCGGCTCAGATAATTCTCCATCCATACAAGCATCTCTTCCGAGAAGATATCCTCGCCTGTCATCTCTGTCAAATCACCTTCCGCCGCATATTTTCTGCAAAATCCCGCCGGAACGATACCCACATCCGCCGCTTCCGCCATCGGTACGTCAAACTCGCTGTCGCCGGCGGCAATCACCTCGTCCGCGCCGATATATTCCCGGAATCTCTGCACAGCCGTCCCTTTATTCAGAATTTTCGGCACGACATAGACCTTCTCACCGTTGCGCATTATGTCCACTTTTCCAGTGTCCAGCCGGGTCTTCAAGTTTAAGGTTACCGTATCCGGCTCGCCGCACTTCGTGAACAAGAACAATTCTTCGATAAACCGTAATTCAAACTTCCGTAGGGGTTCCCGTTCAAGAAGCCCGATTGCCCGGCGCATTTCTCCGGCGCAGCCCGATACCAGCTCCCTCGAACGGTGATACCAGACGCCGTCCCTCACTCCATTAACCAGCAGAACTCCTCCGTTACATACCAGCGCATATTCGAAGCCTCCTGTATTCAGGCGGATTCTGTCATACTGCTCCTGCGTCCTGGTGGTCGTCGGAACGATCAGACACTTTTCCTTAAGCCTTCTAAGAAGCTTCTGCGTCTTCTCCGTTATATAAGAGATCTCCCTGCCCTGATATATCTCGGCACTGATCCATCTGCTGCCGGGACAGCGTCCAGGGCAGGCCGTAATCTCCCCGCCGCGGACGTCCGGACTGCCAACGGCGTCTTTTGGCACATGCTTATAAGAATAGATCAGCGTATTATCCAGGTCTAAATGGATCACCCGCATTATTTCCTCACAACTGCTTTCCTGATCATGTCAACCGGAATAATGAGGAAGCCTAATACCATCGCCACGATCAAAGCCCGCATACTGAGCATAGTCGTACTGAACACTTCTCCTCCTACCTGAATGATAACGGTCTGCAGAACAAAGATCGATCCCATGACAAGAAGGAATCTCTTGTTCTCACCAATATGTTCAAACAGGTTGAATCTGTCTGACCTGGTGTTCAGGCTGTTGAAGATGATCGAGTAAATAAAGAACGCGAACATGAATGTCTTCTCATACAGTTCCGGATTCGTACAGGACGCCGGCATCACGAATTCTGTGATCCCTCCGATATCCTCAAGGATTAAGATAGAACCCAGCGTGATAAATACGGCGCTTACACCGATCGCTGACTTTATAAATCCGGTGAGGATGTTATCCGTTCTCTTCGCCGGCTTATCGTCCATATACCTCTGAAGAATCGGTTCGCCTCCGAACGCCATGGCGGCAAGCGTATCCATGATCAGGTTGATCCACAGGATCTGTACAATGGAAAATGGTTCTGTCCATCCAAGGATCGGCGCGATGATATTCATCAAGAGCGTACTGATATTGACGGTTAGCTGGAAGATCAGGAATTTTCCGACAGACTTGGCCATGGTACGGCTGTTCAGTACACAGTCCTTAATCGAAGTCAAGCTGTTATTCAGGATCACCACGTCTCCTGCTTCCTGCGCCACTGCCGTTCCGTCTCCCATCGCGAATCCGATATCCGCCTGCTTAAGAGCAGGCGCATCGTTTACACCGTCCCCGGTCATGCCGCAGACGTTGTCCATCTGCTGGGCCGCCGTCACCAGACGCTTCTTATCCAACGGTTTCGCCCTGCTTACGACACGGAGAGCCGGGAGCTTCTTCTTCAGCTCATCATCCGACATCTGCTCCAACTCATCATGCGTGAGGACTACATCCTTGCTCTCATCCTTCAGGATTCCCGCTTCCTTCGCGATCGCTACGGCCGTCTCTTCCGCGTCGCCCGTCACCATCACAACCTGGATTCCTGCGCGGTTCAGCACGCCCACCGTCTCGACCGCGTCTTTTCTGACATTATCCCTCAGGCAGAGAACCGCAAGCAATATCTTCTTATCTCCCGTAAACTTCGCGACTGCCAGAAGCTTCATCGTCCTCTTTGCCTGCACGATCATCTGCTCTTCTACCTTGCTTCTCTGCACAGGGGTAAATTCCCTGACGGTGCCCTCTTCCGCGGCATAATGGGTGATCTCACCGATAATATTCTCTGTCGCGCCCTTCCAGTAGACCGTACCGTCATTCAGCAGGACTGTCGCGCACTTCTTCTCAGAATCGAATCCGCTGATCTCTCTTACCTTAGAGCCGTCCACCGTCTCCGTTCCGCCGTTCGCCATCGAATAGGTCAAAAGCGCCCGGTCCATATTATTACTTCCGATCGCCTTACCCTCGGAAATCTTCGCAAGATTATTAAGCGTAATCGCCTCCAGAAAATCCGGATCTGCAATCTTATCCGTGATCTGGCCGCTGCCTCTGATAAACTCCACCAGAGAGAGATTCCCTTCCGTGATCGTTCCCGTCTTATCGCTGAATAACAGGTTCATATATGCCGAATCTGAAAATGCGGCTTTATGGCTGACGAGAATATTCTTCTTGTACATAGATTCCGTATTCATAGACTGAACCAGGCTGTTCATCATCGGAAGTCCCTCCGGAACCGCCATAATGACGATAGACGCCATCAGCATCACTGCTTCCGCAGCCAGCAGCACGACGAATACCGGTGTGATTGCCTGGTCTGTCCTCATGACAGTAAGCACAACCTGAAGAATACCGGCAATTGCCGCAGCAGAGACGCCCAGTTTGCCGATACCTGCCGCTACGACTTCCAGTTTGAGGCTTGACGTATCTTTCCTCTCATCCTCTTCATTTTCATCCGTCAGCGCCTTGTTGATCTTACCAAGCTCAGACGCGTCTCCGATGACAGTCGCCACCATATACGCCTCGCCGCTTGTAACGACAGATCCCATAAACACTTTGCTTTCCGAAGCATAATCCGTAGACTCCGCCTCGTCCATGTTCCGCGCCGCAAACTTATTCTCGTCCCTGGACTCCCCGTTAAGCGCGGCCTGGGATACCTTCACATTTCCCTCGAATAACAATCCGTCCGCCGGCACCTTATCACCGGACTGAATCAGGACGGTATCTCCTTTCACGATCTCGCTGGTAAGGATCTTGACAAGCTTGCCGCCCCGGATCACCTTGGCGTAAGTTTTATTGTACTCCTCCTGAAGAGCCTCGCTTCTCGATGTATTCCGGTACTCGGACAGGGTGCTGAACCCCGTCGCAAGACCGATCGCCAGGATGATACTGACGATCTCGATCACATCGTTCTCTCCCGCAAGCGCCGGAATCATCATGCCCAATACTGCCAGTGCAATCTTCAGCACAAGGGCGCCGCACAGCACTTTGATCCAGATATCGTCAAATGCTCCGATAAACATTGACCATAAGGATTCCTGTTCCTTTCTGGCAAGTTCGTTGGTTCCAAATTCTTTCTTACTCTGTTCTGCCTGTTCGTCGGACAGTCCGTTCATAAGGACGTCCTTCCTCAACTCTTCAATCATATGCACTCTCCTATCACGCTTTATCTTCTATTATTTGCAGAAAAAGAGAAACCTATCGCAGTTTCTCTTTAAAAACTATTACGTATTAAACATAACGCTTACAGAGATCACCAAGCGAAGGATCATTCGTTCCCTGCCCTATGGCGCTGAATTTCCACTCGCCATTATATCTGTATATTTCCCCGAATATCATCGCCGTCATACCAGAATAATCTTCCGTAAGATTATACTTGCACATCTCCCGGTTATTCCTGCCGTCCACCAGCCGGATAAACGCGTTGCGGATCAAACCGAACTGCTGTTTTCTCCGTACCGCGTCGTAGATATTTACAACAATCACAATCCTGTCATATTCCGCCGGAATCTTGGAGAGATCCATAAGAATCTGCTCGTCGTCCCCTTCTCCGGCCCCTGTCAGATTATCTCCCATATGCCTTACGGTACCTGACTTGTGCACCAGATTTCCAAAATACACCAGATCGCCGTTATTTCTAAGCTTCCCGTCTTTTAACAGGATCGCGGAAGCGTCGCAGTCGATATCCTGCTGTGTCTTAAGACCAAGAAATCCTCTCTTCTGTGGAGCCTCATCCCAGCCAAGCCCCACAAGAACCGTTGATAATCCTGCGTTTTCCTTGGACAGGCTGACCTTCTGACCTTTCTGTAAACTGATTGACATTCTTAATTCCCTCCTGACATTACTCTACATCCACGCCGAAATTCGCGCACAGCGCGGCCAATCCGCCCTGATATCCGCTTCCGATCGCGTTAAACTTCCATTCGCCGTTATTCTTGTATAATTCGCCGAATACGACAGCCGTCTCGATGGAGAAGTCCTCTCCCAGGTCATATCTTAAGAGTTCTTCCCCTGTCTCTTCGTTATAGATTCTGATAAACGCATTATTCACCTGACCAAAATTCTGTCTCCTCTGCTCCGGTTCATAGATGGTCACGGTAAACGCGATCTTCGTCAGATTCTCCGGTACTCTGGAAAGATCAATCCTGATCTGCTCGTCGTCTCCTTCTCCGGCTCCCGTACGGTTGTCTCCCATGTGCTCGACACTTCCCGACGGATGCTTCAGATTCCCATAGAACACAAAATCTTCCGACTTCGTAATCTTGCCGGTATCTGCAAGCAGGAACGCGGCGGCGTCAAGATCAAATTCCCCGCCGGTATCAAACTGGTTCACATCCCAGCCTAATCCTACCACTACCTTTTTCAATCCCGGATTGCCCTTCGTCAGACTTACTTTCTGACCCTTCTGTAAACTTACTGGCATATCAAATTACCTCCTTATGCTACTTCTATTCCATAATGGCCGCACAATGCCGCCAGTCCGCCCTGGAACCCGCTGCCAATGGCATTGAACTTCCATTCACCATTATGCTTATATAACTCTCCTACTACCACTGCCGTCTCGATGGAGAAGTCTTCTCCCAGATCATACCGGATCAGCTCGCTGTCCGTATCCGCATCGACAATCCTGATGTAGGAATTGGAAACCTGCCCGAAATTCTGCCTTCTGGGCTCTGCGTCGTAGATCGTAACCGTAAAGGCGATCCGCTCCACATTGGACGGGATATCCGCAAGCGACACTTCTATCTGCTCGTCGTCTCCCTCCCCTTCTCCCGTCAGGTTGTCGCCCATATGCTTCACCGCCCCCGACGCATGCTCCAGGTTCCCATAGAAGACAAACTCCTTCTCTGTCGGACATTTCCCGTTGGCGCCAAGCATGAACGCAGCGGCGTCCAGGTCAAAGTCCGCGCCCGAATCGAATTCATTCACATCCCAGCCAAGTCCTACCATGATATTCTTAAGACTCGGATTCTTCTTCGTCAGATCAACTTTCTGTCCCTTTGTTAAATTAATTGGCATAATGTATCTCCTCTCTTAATTATTAAAACATTCTTCTTTTTGTCTTCGGATTATCATTCAGATGCGCGCCGCCATAAGACGCCAGGAATTCCTGCTTGATATTCTCCAGACGCGCCGCGTCGTCCACCCGCTGCTTTCTCGCGTTCTCCTGAATCGCTCTTGTCTCGTCGATTCCGTTTACAATCGTCCTCCAGGTTGTCTCAAGAGTCTCGATCTTGACCGAACTTCCGGACGCAAGCCTTGCCGTCATCTTAGACTGCTCCACCGTATTCTTCGCATTCTTGATCAGCATCTCATTCGTCTTCTTATCCAGCTCCGACATAGCCTCCGCCTGGATCTTCTGGCGCTTCAGCATGACTGCCTGCGCAAGCGCCTGCTTAAATACCGGAAGAGTAACGATAAACGCCGAATTAATCTTTCTGACAAGATTCATATTACTGAATTCCATCGTCTTGATCATAGGGATCGACTGGATGGCAATATTCTCCGCCGTTCTTAAGTCCTGAGTCCGCTGTTCCAGCATCATAAGAGAATTATTCAGGCTCGCGAGATCCAACTGGATGGAATTATCCCCCGTAGCGTCAAACTCAGCCTGCCTCTGGGCAATATATGCCTCTACCTCTTTACATGCCTGCTCTCCCGCCAGAATATACTTTACAAGGTCATGGTAATAATTCACATTCGCCTCGAACATCTGGTCTAATTTCCGGTTCGCCTGCTTGATCTCACTTTCATACTGCCTGAGCTGGACGTAGATCTTGTCGACTTCCTCCCCCATCGTGTGGTATTTCTCCAGAATCTTCTCAAGCTGCTTCTTAAGATTCCCGAATAATTTCCCGAAGAGTCCCTTATCTTCTTTGATCTCATCGATATCAAACTTTGACATAATCTTTGACAAAGCCGTCAGCATCTCGCTTGATTCATCTAACTGATGCATATTCATGCTGTTGAGCACGATATCCGACGCCTTTGAGACTTCGTCCGCCGCTTCCGCGCCAAAGGATACGATCGTCTCAAGATTATATACCTCTATCGTGCTGACGATGGCGTCAACCTCCTGCGAATTAACCAGCGCCTCATTCATCTGCCTCCTGTCGGCAACGATATCATAAGACTGTACGGTTTCGATCTCGTTCTCTACCGTCGCCGCCGTCGCCAAAGCTTCTGTTGTTCCTGCTTTACTAAAATCAAGTCCCATATCCTTTATCCTCTCTTAAATATTTTATCACGCCACGACTTGCGGGCGGCAGACGGAATCCTGTTCCAGTCCGGAACCTGAAGGTCATACATATAATCCCCAAGCTGGTGTTCTTCCATCCGCTTTTTATTAAAATGATTCTCAATGTTATAGCCCGTAGGCACATAGAAAAGCACGTCGAATCCGAGCAAACTTAAAAAAGTAACATAGATAGAATCCTCCGGCGACATCAAAGTCTCCGTAGTGATCAGATAGATCAGCTTCGGATTCCTCTTCGTAAAATCAAACTGCTGAAGCAGCCTCACCGCTTCCTTCGGCAGATTAAGGGCGACAGAGACGATGGTATACTCCGTCCCGTTTTCAAAGGTTCCCTTGATCAGACGCTGTTCGATCAATACCTCCAGCTTATCCAGGATATGTTCCTGCATCTCTTCCCGCAAGAATGCATATGGATAACCAGGATGGCTTTTGATCTTCTCCCTCTTAAGCTTCCCATTCCTAAAAAACTCCGTGGCATACATCCGCAGGGGATTCGGCATCGCCGCGGTCAGGAAAGGTGCGTGATCGATCACCAGCGTCTCCGGCGTCATAAGCTGCCTGATCAACGTCCAGTAATTCTCCACATCCCGATCCTTCACACCGGACATCTTTGCAAAGATAACCGGCAGATTCACAATTCCGTCAACCGTACTAAAGTTTGGACGGAATTTCAACTCGTTATTCCAGAGAATCTTAATCTCCCGGTCCATAGTCTGTAACAATATAATATTCGCTTTCGTAAACTGCTGATTCCTGTACATCCCGGAATCCTGATACATCAGCGTATCCAGCTCTCTCTCCGCATGGTATGCCGCCGTACCGATATGAATCTGCACATCCTGCTCCGGGAATCTCTCAAGGGTCATCGACACTTGATGATTTATCTCATACAACAGCGTATCCTCAAGACAACATCTTTCATTCAGGTTCGGGCACAGTATCAGCACATCTGCCGGAATCCGTGCCAGATACTTCAAAAACAGCGCTTCATTCGCGTCCTTGCAGCCTCCCATATAGATAAAGCAGCCCACCTCCGGCAGTTTCCAGTTCTGAAACAAGCGCCCCTGATACCTCTTGATCCAGCACAAGAGGTATACTGCTTTATTCAGCAGTCTGTGAAGATTCATTCCCGCCTCTTTTGATTCTTCTGTTATCACTTCCGCAAATGCTTTCGCCAGCAGTCCCCGAAGCTCCTTGCTTGCCGGGCACTGTATATTCGTCTGCAGATCAAGAAGCATCTGCTCCAGAGTCCCGTAATTACCTCTGCGTATCCGCATGATCTCATCCGGCGTCGGCTTCGGTATCCTTCCGTTTTCCACGACCACGCGCCGCTTCTCGTTTTGCAGCGACAGATAGAATTGATACAGCTCGTTGGCATATGTAAGCTTATCTTCTACGCCGCTGATCCTGCAATAACAATTATAGAACAGATCCGGCCTGCCGCCCCTGTCTGCAGGAGCTTTCAGTATATCCGCAAGACCTTCCCCTCCGATCCAGGCATTCGTGCAGTTCCTGATCCCCGCACCGTCTCCGAATATCTTCCGGTTCTGTTCTTCCTGTTCAAACTTCCGGCATAACTGCCGCAGTGAAAAATCCTTCGGAAATGCTTTCCCCTCCGGAACGTCATATACGTCTGATCTCTCTGAAGCCGGATCAAGCTTTCGATATTCCTCATCTCCCGCCGTCTGTACGAGCAACACATCACATCCGGCCCGGTTCAGGATCGTGATGAGAAGAAGCTCATAATTGCTGATCACACCGCAATACAGAATCTTCGGCACATTATTCTCTCCAAGCCGACCCACGATACGTTCGAATTTATAATATAGCCAGCACATAAACTTAATATATGCATTCTTAAGCATGTTCTCTGTCTTTCCGGCTTTTCTTAACTCATCCAGACAGTCATATATGGAACACGCGACGCTTTCTCTCTGACGTTCGCCGAGTCTCGGAAGCCATTTCTTCAGGCTTGCGGCTATGAACCCTGTACTCAGCCGGAAATCCATCCCCATGATTTCTCCGTAATAAGAGAGATTGCCTTCTGTCGGGTTCGCAATTCTTCCGTCAACGACCACTCCCGTCCTGCGCGCAGTATCATAATATTGATAGAGGAACCTTTCGACTACATCCGAAGTACGGTTGATCCGATAAAAATATGCTCTTTTTTCTCTGCGTTTACTCATTTCCACAAAAAAATCATCAAGGCTCATTTCATTTCCCCCGGAAAACACTATGTATTATTTTAGCATAGGAGGTATCATTTTACAAGTTTTCGAAAGGATTACAAGCATTATTGTCAAAAAAACCACAGACTAATCCGTGAATCCCCTGACAAACAGCCCGATATCCTCGTAATTGACTGCCAGATTGATATTCTGGCCTTCGTCAAACCCTGCTGTACTGATTCCGATAACTTCTCCCTGCATATTCAGCACCGCTCCGCCGGAACTTCCATGAGAGATCGGCGCGGTAAACTGAATCATATTGACCGAATCAATCTTACGAAAACCTGATATAATTCCGTCCGATACGGAATTGAACAACCCCAGAGGGCTGCCGATGGCCACTACCTTCTGTCCTCTGACAAGGCTCTTCTTTCCCCGGTAGATCGGCAGCGGTTCCAGACATCTGTCGATCCGAATCACGGCGAGATCTAACACGGAATTGTATTTGATGATTTCGTTCGTGCGGTAAACCTTCTCGTCATCCTCTATCCGAACATCAAAGAAACATCCGCCGGCCGTCACATGATTGTTCGTAAGAATATACCCCGCCCTTCCTATCATAATTCCCGACCCCGTGGCAACAGGGCTTCCCTTCCTGTCATACACCGCTATCATAACAATGGAAGAAGCCAGACGCGCCAGCTCTTCGAAGCTCTTTTCCGTAAGCTGCGGACGCGGACAATTCTCCGGCTGCTGCACCGGCTTAGTTGGGCGGATACGTTCCGGCTGCTGTATCGGCTTAGCCGGGCGGATACGTTCCGGCTGATTCACCGGCTTAGTCGGGCAGATACGTTCCGGCTGATTCACCGGCTTAACCGGGTGGATACGTTCCGGCTGCTGCAAACATCCTGCCTGCCGCATCTCTGTCTCTTCGGATTCCCTTCGCGGATTTATCCCTGACTTTTCGTTCTCATCCGCTCTATACTCCGGAAGTGCCAAAGAACGGAATTCTCCCAACTCTAACACTTTAGACAATCCCTTAATCTCAGCCGCAGTTTCAATATCCTTCCGGTATTCAAGAAGCAGCACGTCGCATCCAATCAGAGTAAGCATATAATAAAACAGATACTCCTGCTCCTTCTGCACGTCCTCCGCCAGTATCTTATAGCAGCCGCGCTCATTCCACTCCGCCAGAGACGTACCCAGCACACAATCTGTCCAATATAAAAGCTTGATGATAAAGTTCTTCTCTATAGACTCCGTTATATTCTTCTTAAGATTCCGGTATCTGTCTGCCGCCTCAAGGCATGCGGCGGACAGCGCGCTGCCAAATCTCCCGTCTCCTTCCTGATTCTGCACGAAAATCTCCTTCTTCGCCTGAAACGCTTTAAACTGCTTCTCGTAGAAATCCATATCCGTCCGGGAAGTCAGCCGCGGAAGGGACTTCACTCTTGTATAGAACAGTCTCTTATTCCTCATCTCGTCGGCCATCTTCTTGTCAATAGCAGAAATCTTATATTCTGTATCCGGCCCGCACCCAAGAGCCCTGACAAAATACACATCCCGCCTGTCTCCGTTATAACCGCCCTTTATACTCAGGAATGATTCCAAAGAACCGATACTCATAATGTTATGCCGGTATGTAATCTTTCTTGCCATCGTAATCACCTGTCTGCAAAACTAAAATCTTTATGTAATCCGGTATGGTTGTGAATTGTTACAACTAATCTAATCTTATCACAACGTTAAAAATATATCTACCAATTCTCTCAATGATATGCTATATTTAAAATGTTGCGGTTATTTTTCACTCACGAATCTACCGTTTACAGGCAGGAAAGCAGGAAAGATAACTCGCTGCGTTATATGCGGCATAGATTATGACATAGATTATTAATGAGGACTACTTTATAATCTATGTCATAATCTATGCCGCATAT